>NZ_JACVUD010000004.1:0-99287 GCF_016624905.1 Stenotrophomonas sp. S49
CCCCCCCCCCCCCCCCGGCCCCCCCCCCCCCACCCCCGGGGGGGCGGGCGGGGCCCGCCCGGGCCTCCCCTCCGCATCACATCAGCCGTGCAGGTCGTAGCGATCCAGTTCCATCACCCGCGTCCAGGCGGCAATGAAATCCTGCACGAACTTCTTCTCGCCATCGGCACTGGCATACACCTCGGCCAGGGCGCGCAGCACGGCATTGGAACCGAACACCAGGTCGGCGCGGGTGCCGGTCCAGCGGGCGGCGCCGTCGTTGCGGCCACGCCCTTCGTAGCTTTCGCGGCCGGTGGCCTTCCACTGCGTGCCCATGTCCAGCAGGTTCACGAAGAAGTCGTTGCTGAGCGTGCCCGGGCGCGCGGTGAACACGCCGTGCTTGCCGCCATCGGCATTGGCACCGAGCACGCGCAGGCCGCCGACCAGCGCGGTCATCTCCGGCGCGGTCAGGGTCAGCAGCTGTGCCTTGTCGATCAGCAGCGCTTCGCCCGGCACCGCGTAGGCGCCCTTCAGGTAATTGCGGAAGCCATCGGCGGCCGGTTCCAGTACCGCGAACGATTCCACATCGGTCTGTTCCTGGCTGGCATCGGTGCGGCCCGGGGTGAATGGCACGCTGACCTCATGGCCACCGGCCTTGGCCGCCTGTTCGACGCCCACGCCACCGGCCAGCACGATCAGATCGGCCAGCGACACCTGCTTGCTGCTGCCGGCATTGAACGCGGCCTGCACCTTTTCCAGCGCGGCCAGCACCTTGGCCAGCTGCTGCGGCTGGTTCACCGCCCAGTCCTTCTGGGGGGCCAGGCGCACGCGTGCACCGTTGGCACCACCGCGCTTGTCCGAGCCGCGGAAGGTGGAGGCCGACGCCCAGGCGGTGGACACCAGCTCGGCCACGCTCAGGCCGCTGGCGGCGATCTGCTGCTTCAGCGCGGCGATGTCCTTGGCGTCGATCAGCGGGTGCTGCGCTTCCGGCAGCGGGTCCTGCCAGATGAACTGCTCGGCCGGAACTTCCGGGCCGAGGTAACGCGCGCGCGGGCCCATGTCACGGTGGGTCAGCTTGAACCAGGCGCGGGCGAAGGCATCGGCGAAGGCCTGCGGGTTTTCCAGGAAACGGCGCGAGACCTTTTCGTAGGCCGGGTCCATGCGCAGCGAAAGATCGGTGGTGAGCATGGTGGGGCGGTGCTTCTTCGACGGATCGTGCGCGTCGGGAATTACCGCGTCGGCGTTCTTGGCCACCCACTGGTGGGCACCGGCCGGGCTCTTTGTCAGTTCCCATTCGTTGCCGAACAGGATTTCGAAGAAGTCGTGGCTCCACTGCGCCGGGGTGCGGGTCCAGGTGACTTCCAGGCCGCTGGTGATGGTGTCGCCGCCCTTGCCACTGCGGAAGCTGCTGACCCAGCCCAGGCCCTGGTTTTCCAGATCGGCCGCTTCCGGTTCCTTGCCCACGTTGTCGGCCGGGCCGGCGCCGTGGGTCTTGCCGAAGCTGTGGCCACCGGCGATCAGGGCGACGGTTTCCTCATCGTCCATGGCCATGCGGCCGAAGGTATCGCGGATGTCATGTGCGGCCAGGACCGGGTCGGGGTTGCCGTCCGGGCCTTCCGGGTTCACGTAGATCAGGCCCATCTGCACCGCAGCCAGCGGGTTTTCCAGCTTGCGCGAATGCACATCGCCGTCGGCATCATCGTCGGACACCAGCACGCCGTGGTCTTCCTGCACGCCTTCGGAGCCGTGCTTGTAGCGCACGTCGCCGCCCAGCCAGGTGGTTTCGCGGCCCCAGTAAACGTCCTGGTCCGGTTCCCAGGTATCGGGGCGGCCGCCGGCGAAGCCCAGCGTTTTGAAGCCCATCGATTCCAGCGCGACGTTGCCGGTAAGGATGAGCAGGTCGGCCCAGGAAATGGCCTGGCCGTACTTCTGCTTGATCGGCCACAGCAGGCGGCGGGCCTTGTCCAGGCTGACGTTGTCCGGCCAGCTGTTGAGCGGAGCGAAGCGCTGCTGGCCGCGACCGCCGCCGCCGCGGCCATCGCCGATGCGGTAGGTGCCGGCGCTGTGCCAGGCCATGCGGATGAACAGGCCGCCGTAGTGGCCGAAGTCGGCCGGCCACCAGTCCTGCGAATCGGTCATCAGTGCCTTCAGGTCGGCCTTCAGGGCGGCGTAGTCCAGGCCCTGGAACGCCTTGGCGTAATCGAAGCCGGCATCGAGCGGGTTGGAGCGCGCGGAGTGCTGGTTCAGCAGGTCCACGCGCAACTGGTTCGGCCACCAGTCGCGGTTGGTCGTGGCGTCACCGACCACGGCATGGTTGAAGGGGCACTTGGCTTCGCTTTTCATGGGTAGCTACCTGTGGGCTGGCGAAATGGGAATCGGGTTCAAGCCCACGATAGGCAGGGCCTGGCGATCGGTAAATTCGATTGATTCAACCAATGCGATAGTGGTTACCTATGGGGCCGTCTGCATAGGACGGTCGTGGCCGATCAGCGCTTCAACAGGCCGGCGCCCAGTTTCATCAGGTCGCTGGCGCCGAACTGGCCATCGCCGTCCTGGTCCAGGACGCCGCCCAGCAGGCTGCCCAGACCGCCGCCGCTCTGCGCTTCCTGCCCCAGCGCACTGCTGAGTTCAGAGGCATTGCCCTGCTGGGCAAACCGCTGGGCCAAAAACGACATGACGATGGGGGCGAGGATCGCCAGCAGCTTGCCGGAGGTGCCACTGTCCAGCCCGGTCTTCTGGCCCAGGGCCGCGGCCGCCTGCGGCTGCTGGCCGCCGAACACGTGGCCGAGGATGCCGGCGCCGTCGGTGGCACCGCT
The DNA here is from genome assembly GCF_016624905.1 of Stenotrophomonas sp. S49. Classification (NCBI taxonomy): domain Bacteria; kingdom Pseudomonadati; phylum Pseudomonadota; class Gammaproteobacteria; order Lysobacterales; family Lysobacteraceae; genus Stenotrophomonas; species Stenotrophomonas sp. S49. Next base: position 2,796 of record NZ_JACVUD010000004.1, read on the forward strand.
GCCGCCGCCGCCCATCACCGCGCCGAGGATGCCGCCCAGGTCGAAGCCGCCGCCGCCGCTGTGGTCGCGCTGCAGGGCATTGAGCAGGGACTGCGCGCCCTGCGGTTCACTGGCGTTCTGGCCCATGGCGCCCAGCAGCAGGGGCAGGGCGCTGCCCACGGCCTGGCTGGTCTGCGCGCTGTCCAGGCCAAGCTGCTGCGATACCTGCTGCAGGCCCTGGCCCTGCTGCAGTTGCTGGAACAGGGTTGCGGCGAGGGATTGCGTATTCATGGCGGTCTCCGTTCGGTGAAGGAAGGACCGCCCGAGCATAACGCCGGGTACACGACGGCAGTGCGAAGTAGCGCCGGGCCATGCCCAGCGGCACATGACCTGGTAGCGCCGGGCCATGCCCGGCGGGTGCCGTTACAACAACGCCTTCAACCGGTACAGCGCTTCCAGCGCCTGCTTCGGGGTCAGCTCGTCCGGATCGATCGCTGCCAGCGCTTCCTGCGCCTTGTTCGATGGCGCAGCGAACAGGCCGAACTGCTGCGGTGCATCCAGCGCCTGCGGGGCTACGGCGGCCGCATGGCTTTCGCCACCGCGCTGTTCCAGCTCGGCCAGGCGGCGCCGTGCCTGCGCCACGGTGGCGCGCGGCAGGCCGGCCAGCGCGGCCACCTGCAGGCCGAAGCTGCGGTTCGCCGGGCCGTCCTTCACGGCATGCATGAACACCAGTGCCTCGCCATGCTCGACCGCATCCAGGTGCACGTTGGCAATGCCACTGGTGCCGCCTTCGTGCTGCTCGTCGGCCAGTGCGGTCAGTTCGAAGTAGTGGGTGGCAAACAGCGTGTAGCAGCGGTTCTGGTAGGCCAGGTGGCGCGCGACTGCATCGGCCAGGGCCAAGCCGTCGTAGGTGGACGTGCCACGGCCGATCTCGTCCATCAGCACCAGCGAATGCGCGGTGGCATGGTGCAGGATGTAGCTGGTTTCGGCCATTTCCACCATGAAGGTGGACTGCCCGCGGGCCAGGTCGTCGCCGGCGCCGATGCGGGTGAGGATGCGGTCGATCGGGCCTATCAGGGCGCGGCTGGCCGGCACGAAGCTGCCGATATGGGCCAGCAGCACAATCAGCGCGTTCTGCCGCATGTAGGTGGACTTACCGCCCATGTTCGGGCCGGTGATGACCAGCATGCGACGGTCCGGGTGCAGGTCCAGATCGTTGGGTTCGAAGGCCTGTTCGCGCACCGCTTCGACCACCGGGTGGCGGCCGCGTTCGATCTTCAGGCAGGGCTCGGCCTGCAGTTCCGGGCGCGCCCAGTCCAGCGCCTGTGCGCGTTCGGCGAAGGCGGCCAGTACGTCCAGTTCGCTCAGCGCGGCGGCGCACTGCTTCAGCGGTTCCAGCTGGCTGCCCAGGGTGTCGAGCAGTTGTTCGTAGAGGTACTTTTCGCGCGACAGCGAACGATCGCGCGCGGACAGCACCTTGTCCTCGAACGCCTTCAGTTCTTCGGTGATGTAGCGCTCGGCATTGGTGAGCGTCTGCCGGCGGGTGTAGTGCACCGGCGCGCGGTCGGACTGGCCCTTGCTGATTTCGATGTAGTAGCCGTGCACGCGGTTGTAGCCCACCTTCAGGGTGGGAATGCCGCTGCTCTCGCGCTCGCGCAGTTCCAGGTCAACCAGGAACTGGTCGGCGTGGGTGGACAGGCGGCGCAGCTCGTCCAGTTCGGCATCGAAGCCATCGGCCAGCACGCCGCCATCGCTCAGCTTCAGCGGCGGCATTTCGGCAATGGCGCTGGCCAGCAGGTGCGCGCATTCGTCGTGCTCGCCCAGCGCGGCGTGCAGGGTCTGCAGGCGCGGCGAATCCAGCGGTGCCAGCACATCGCGCACGGCCGGCAGCAGGCCCAGGCCATCGCGCAGGGTGGAAAAATCACGCGGGCGCGCCGAACGCAGCGCCACGCGGGTAAGGATGCGTTCCAGATCGCCCAGGCGGCGGAACTGTTCGCGGATGTCTGCATCGCTGCCGCGGTCGATCAGCGTTTCCACCGCATGGTGGCGCAGTACCAGCACCTCGCGCAGGCGCAGCGGGCGGTGCAGCCAGCGCCGCAGCAGGCGGCCGCCCATTGGCGTGACCGTGCTGTCGAGCACGCCCAGCAGGGTGTTTCGGGTATCGCCATCGACCCGCGTGTCCAGTTCCAGATGGCGGCGGGTGGCAGCGTTCATCGCGATCGCCTCACCGGCGGTTTCCATCGCGATCGAGGTCAGGTGCGGCAGGCGCTGCTTCTGGGTTTCTTCCACGTAGCCCAGCAGTGCACCGGCGGCGGCGGTGGCGCGCGGCTTGTCGTCGATGCCGAAACCGCTGAGGTCGTGCAGCTTGAAGAAGGCCAGCAGCTGGCGGCGGCCGCTGTCCGCATCGAACAGCCACGGCGCACGGCGGCGCACGCCAGTGCGCTGGCGCAGGAACTCCGGCCAGTTCTCTTCGTCGGGCACCAGCAGTTCGGCCGGCTCCAGGCGGGCCAGCTCGGCTTCCAGCGCGTCGTCGGTTTCCACTTCGTTGACCAGGAAGCGACCGCCGGCCAGGTCGGCCCAGGCCAGGCCATAGCCCTGCTTGCTGCGCGACAGCGCCATCAGCAGGGTGTCGCGGCGCTCGTCCAGCAGCGCCTCGTCGGTGACCGTGCCGGGGGTGACGATGCGCACGACCTTGCGCTCGACCAGGCCCTTGGCCAGGGCCGGGTCGCCGATCTGTTCGCAGATCGCCACCGATTCGCCCAGCGCAACCAGCCGCGCCAGGTAGCCTTCGTAGGCGTGTACCGGCACGCCGGCCATGGGGATGGGCGCGCCGCCGGAGCTGCCGCGCTGGGTCAGGGTGATGTCCAGCAGCCGCGCCGCCTTGCGGGCGTCGTCGTAGAACAGTTCGTAGAAGTCGCCCATGCGGAAGAACAGCAGCAGGTCCGGGTAGTCGGACTTGGCTGCGAAGAACTGCTTCATGAGGGGCGTGTGCTCTGCACTGGACTTCGATGCAGACGGTTTCGCTTTTGAATCAGTGGTTTGCAAGAGAACTTCCTACGGGTTGTAGCGATCAATCCGGGTCACTAGCGGCAAGTAACGGGGTTCTTCGTTGCGCCGCAGTTGCGCTGGTCACTCAAAGAGGATCAAATCGATGTTGCGACGGACAGACGGCGGATCGACCATGGATACGGTTGTTGCGGCGCAGGCAGAGGCCCCGCGCCGCCGAGGCACCAAGTTTAAGCTGACCTACCGCCAAATCTGCGAACTGAGCGTGGCCAAGGGCCCGGTCGAAGGCAAGCAGGGCAGGGTGGTCATTGCCCCTCGACTGCCCGAATACGCCGGGAAGCCTTACCGCGTCCTGGACGGCAATCAGGGCGCGCCAACGGGCTTTGGCTTCTACGTGGGCACCACTCGCACCACTTACGAAGTCGTGGTCCGAGGCCCGGCCGGGGTTCGTCGGTTCTCCCTGGGCAGCGTCACCGACATCGGACCGGAGCAAGCCTACGAGCTGGCGCGACGGAAGTTGGCGGTCGTTCGAGAAACGGGCGAGCATCCTTCGAAGGAAGAGGCCCGAGCCGAGCAGCTGGTGGAGCTGAAGGGGCTCACGCTGGCGGATTGCTTTGCGGCCTACGTTGAGGACCTGCAGAAGCGCGTGCGCAACAAGAAGGCCAAGCCCGCCAGCATCCGAGCGATCCAAGACAGCTTGGCGCGGTTTGCCCGCCTGGAAGTCGGGCTGGCGGACAAGCCGATTCTTCAGCTTTTGGACAAGGACATCCACCGTGCGTTCGACGGTCTGCGGCGGTCGTCTATGGTGCGCTCCAACCGGATCCCCACCCCCATGCGCCAAGCGCTGGCTGATCAGCCGGATTGGGCCGAGCTTTCCACGCAACAGCTCGAAGCGTTGGGTGTGACCGGGAAGTACATCCAACGAGTCAAAGCGGCTGGTCTAGCGTCGACCGAACACGCGTTCACAGACGCGAAGAGGGCGGTCGACCTGGTGCTGAAGCGGGAACGCAAAGCGGCGGCTCAGCAGCAACGGGAGCCGGTGCTGCGTTACAACCCGTTCCAAGTCATCCATGACGACGACATGCTGCGGGACTCGCAAGCACTTCGCCGGCACTACGAGCGCGCGGAAGTGCGCAATCCGTTGGGGGACGAGACGCTTCCCACGGTCCTGAAGGTGATCTTGGCCAGGCGGGACGAGCAGGGCGGCTTGAACGCCACCGGCGCGGACTACTTGCTGCTTACCCTGCTCTGGGGCACCCGCCGCGGCGAGGCTGCTCCGTTGCGTTGGTTTGACCGGTGCTCCCCGGGCGAGCTGCGCCAATCCGAAGTGTCCTGGGTCTGGTTGGCCGGTCCGGAGGAAGTCAACCCGTACACGCGGCGGGCGGGCTCTCAGGTCTACTTGTTTGACACGAAGAATGGCGAGGAGCGCTACCTGCCGGTGGCCTACTTTGCTGAAAAGATTTTGCAGCGGCGTTACGACGAGCGCGCGGACGAAACCAAGCTCAAGCAAGACTTGGCGGACGCGCAAGAAGTGTTGGACGCCGCTCGAGCCAGGCGTGCACGCCGGGATCTGCTGGACCGGCTGGAAAAAGAGGTGGAGAGGGCACGCCGCGCGCTGGCCAAAACCATGTTCGTTTTCCCCGCCCGATCGGACCGAAGCACGACGGGGCACTACTCGGACAGCAAGAGCATCGTGGCAAACGTGCGCCGGGACGCGGGGTTGCTCGATCTGCGGGCAGAGGTGGACATTGGTCTGACCCTCCACGACCTGCGCCGGACGCTCGGCCGCTACGCCGCCCTCCTGTTCGGCGAAAGTCGAATCGTGTCCCAATTGCTCCACCACAGAACGTTGGGGCGTGGTGAGGATCGAATGGCCGCTGTCTCCGAACGCTACACCGAGCAGGAGTGGTCCAGGCTCCGCGAGGCCATGGGCCGGGTTGAAGAGCACATGGTCGCGACCAGTCCCCGTGTTTGGAACCGCTTGAAAGGGACGGACAAGCCTCGACTCGACGAGGCCGGCGATGCCCCAGTGTCGATTTTCTCAGCAAGAAACCGGCGCGACGATAAGTAAGGAGCGACCCAATGGAATGCCAGCGTAAAGAAGAGGACTACCTGGAGCAGCGCTCTGCGGCACTGGATGCTGAACTGAACAAAGCTGCCGCAGGCTTGCCGCCTCCGACGATCAGCTCCAAGGCAGCGGCGCGTTACCTCGGGGTGCACTTCGACACGCTTGGCGAGTGGCGCCGTCGAACGCCTCCTGCAGGGCCGCCCTTTGTGAAAGGCGCCGGCCGCGCTGGAGGAGGGGCGAACGAGCACGTTCGTTACCCCTACACGGAACTTGTCGCTTGGCAGGCCTCACGCGTGGGGCGCAGTGTCAAAGAGCGTCGCTTGATCGACGAACTGGACGCGGCCCAGCAACGGGTCCGTGAGCTGGAAATCGAATTGGCCTTGCGGCAGGCGCGGGACGATGCAAGCCGGCTGCAGAGGAAGTTGGGGCGTATCGCAACGCTGGCCACGCTCGATGACATTGCCGTGGTTCCCCATGAGTGGGCACTGGTGGATGGCCGGGTGGCTGGGCATGTCTTGGTGGTGAGCGACCAAGTGCTCAGCGGTGCGCTGGAACGCGGCGACGTGTGGGATGACACGGTCGAGGTGGCCTTGCAGGCGCCTTGGGTCGACGGGGAGACGCGTGAGCCCTACCACGCCGCTTACGCAAAGGTGTTGCAGGTGGCGATGCATCAACTCTGCGAAGCGCAAGCCGCCCAGCGAGCCACTGATCTGGAGGTGCGTTGGACGACAGCGACGGTGGCTCATCACTACAAACGTCCCTTCGCCGAAGATGGAAGTTGATCCCTTTCGTGCTGCAGGCATCGGCTACCTCACCCGACCTGCCTGTGGACGTTGCAAGCCGCGGGGCTAGGTCAGGACTTCGGAGGCTTTTGATTGCAGGATGCGCTCAATCTACGGCTGTCACTTGAATAAGTTCTAATCAAGGAGGATTGATTTATGTATTCATCAACTGCACAGGCCATGGGGTACTCGGACCTCTATCGCTTGGATAGGGTGTTCAGTGAGCGGTTTGATGAAATGTGCGCCGCTGTGGATGCACTGCCTCCAGAATTGAAGGAGCGAGGCAAGGCGCTTGGTTATCCCCAGTTGCACAATGCATGCATCTTGGGTGAGCTGGATTTGGTGAAGGCACTCTTGGCCACAGGCCTTGATCCGGATGCTTACACCTACACAGATGGCGACGATGATCAGCCGCCGCTGATTTGGGTCGCTCGTGCCGTTGGTCTCGATCATGCGATAAAGATTCTGATCGCTGAAGCATTGATCGTGTCAGGCGCGTCGGTTGAAGAGGGGGAGCCATATCAGGAAGCAGAAGACGCTGGTGATCACCAGTTCGCTGCCTATTTGGCTTCAAAGGCGGCGTTGTAGGTCTTTCGTCAGGAACACTCGCAGGTGTGCTGGTGCGGCCATCGAGCGGCGGGGCGGGCGAGCAGCGCACATGGGAATCGATCAGTTGGGCACCCGATTGGCCCAGTTCACTATTGCAGTTGACCACGGTTACAGGGGATCAAGAAATGCTGGCATGGCTAAGGAAGTGGTGGGGTCAAATCAAAGCTGGTTCCGCAGAATCGAAGACCAGAGCTGAGGAGCCGATTCATGCATACCTGGGCACCGGTTCGGACGCGGAGCAAGCGGGAGCACCTCCCAGTGATCAGTTCCTGGATGATCAGCCGATCACCGGTCGATTGTCTGACCGGTTTAATCGGGCGCCGTTCGCGTCCCGATTGGCTCAGACCCTAGCCCAGCGCGCTGATCCGTCCAGCATCGTCGTTGGTCTTTATGGCCCGTGGGGGGATGGGAAAACATCTGTTCTTGAAATGATGGGGGAGGCATTAAAGGACTATCCGCGGGTCATTCTTGTGCGCTTCAACCCATGGCACTTTCAAAGCCAAGACGCCCTGCTGCGAGGGTTCTTCGCGACGCTTGCTGAGGCGATGGACGAATCCTTGCCCAATAAAAAGGAGAAGGTGGGCGAGCTTCTGAAGCAGTACGGAGGGCTTTTGTCTCTCGCGAACGTGACCTTCGCCGGTGCGGTTCAGATTTCCCCTGGGGAGGCCGCAAGGAGTGTGGGCGAGTCGTTGTCCACTGTTAGTCTGGAAGAGTTGCGCTCGCGAATAGATCGAATGCTGGGCCAATCCAACCGCCGGTTGGTGGTTCTCGTCGACGACATCGACAGGCTGGATCGCGAGGAAACCCATGCCATCTTCAAGCTGGTAAAGCTGTCCGCCAGCTTCAAGCACACGTCGTACGTTCTGGCCTTCGACGATGACGTGGTCGCGGCGGCGTTGGGTGAACGCTACGGAGAGGGCGGGGCCAAGGGAGGCCGGGCGTTTCTTGAGAAGATCGTCCAAGTGCCGCTCAACCTTCCCCCGGCAGATACCAACAGCTTGCGATTGATCGCTTTGGAGGGGGTTCAGAGGGCGGTTGATCAAACAGGGATTGTGCTCACTCAGAGTCAGGTGGACGCGTTCATTCGGCACTTTGATGACGTTATTGCGCCGGCGCTCGGCACGCCGCGAAAAGCAAAGCTTCTATCAAACGCTCTCCTATTTGCCTTGCCGATTCTGAAGGGCGAGGTAAACACCGTCGATCTGATGCTCATCGAGGGGGTTCGGGTGATTTATCCAGGTCTGTACGCTGCAATCCGATCCAATCGCGACCTTTTTCTTAAGGGCGGGCGTGCAGGCGGGCGCGACGATAATCAGAAGAAAGAAGAGGATATCTCCGCTTTGCTGGAGAAATCGCTTCCTCACATCTCGGTCGAAGAGCGCGGCTGGATCCGTCGTCGGCTGCTGGAGCCGCTGTTCCCCAGGCTGGGAAATTCGATGTATGGCGGGGAGTGGGATTCGACTTGGGCTGCGGAGCAAAAGATCTGCGCGGGGGAGTACTTCCAGCGGTACTTTGCCTACGGAGTGCCATTGGGCGACGTGCCTGATCGCCTGATTGCAGAGTTCATAGGAAGCGCGCCGGCCTTGTCTGCCCCCGACGCAAGGGAAGCGCTGGAACGGTTTGCAGAGAGGCAGGGCATGCCACGCTTGGTTACAAGGCTTCGCCAGAGAAAAGACACTATCAACGCTACGGAAGCTAGGGCGATAGCACTCGCCTTTGCAAGAAACGGGGATCTCTTGCCGCGGGAGCGGGGCATGCTAATGCCACTGGATACGCGCGGTTCGGCAGCCATTCTCATCGCGGACCTGCTTAGAAGGCTGCCCACGGGGAGCGAAAGGCAAGGAGTGGCTGAACAGGTCATTCGGGAGGCATCGTCGGTTGGGTTTGTCTCCGAATGCTTGCGTTGGATTCATCACTACGACGACAAGCCCGCAGACCGCCGTGTGCTTTCAGACGAGGGTGATAAGGCTCTCGCAAAATTGGCTGTAGAACGAATCGAGGCTGAAAGCGCCGAAGCGCCATTCTTCCTCACCGAACCCAAGGACGCCCCCACGCTCTATTGGCTATGGTGCCAAGAGACATCGGATGCACATGTGCAACAGGCGCTACGTGCCCAGCTGGACACGTCGACGGACCGAGTGGATGCATTTTTGGCATGTTTCGTGGGAGAGTCTTGGGGAGTTGAGAGTGGGATCCCCAGGCCGGGGGACTTTGATAGGCGCCAATACGACTCTGTTTCCAAGCTTGTTGGCGCGGACTACATTGCTGCCAAGCTCAGGGGGCGGTATGGGGCTGAATTGGACAGTCCTGAGGAATACCTTGCTGAGGGGATGGATCAACCCCGCCGAGTCGCGCATCAGTTCATGAACGTACATATCTTCGTGACTCAGGAAAAAAGCTCGTCGAGCGGCAGCGACGTAACTCATACAAGCGAAGAATCCATGGAGTAGTTTGTTTGAGTCATGTTCGGGGCACATGGCCACGGACGGCAGCCCCGCAGTATTCGATCCAGGTTAGAAGATTGATTTGCCCATCGTGCTGAGGTTGCTCGCGGATTCCACCGCGCTCATTCGGGTGCGATGGCGCACAGGCGACGAACATACGTGGGATAGGCGCCCGACGCGGCGCCGACGATGACCACGTTGTCGTTGATGCGACGCGCCCTATCACCAGGCTGTGTGGTGCACGCCGGGTCATCGTAGAAGTCTAGGAACATTGCTGACTTCCGGGCCACGGTTTCCATCCACGTCGGCACGATAGCGGCGCTGCTCGTACTGGAGATGATGATTGCGATCGAAAAACCTGCAAGTACTCGTGCCAGAAGAAGCCAAAAGTCTTTGTCGCCCAGTGGCCCCCAAGTAAGAAGTACTTTTGCTCCCGCCCAGAGGATTAGCGCCACGGTGGAAAGCGTGCTGACGACAATTGCCACCACTGACACGACCCGTAGCACAGACAGCGGCAGCAGCAACGCAATTGTCGTCGGGAAGTGCGAAGGGTCTTGGCCGGTCGCCTCGTTCACCGCCATTCTGCTGATCCCCGTGGCTGCCGCCAGTACCATCACGCTCGCGCCGGTCATCAACAGCTTCACAAGCGGAAGCTGGAGCTTGGGTGTGATCCACAAGTATGTCTCGCGCAGAAAACCAAAGGCTAGAAGCCCGCTTGAAGCATAAGTCAGACACCCGGTCAGCAGTCCGCGAGGGGAGGCGTGAAAGCAGGCGATGGCCATCAGCAGAAGCGCTGAACCTCCGAAGTAGACCTTGATTGCCAACGACTGGCCTTCCCACCAAGCAGAAAAGCGTTGGTACCAGTTTGGGTCTTCCACAGCACCGGCCATCCATATCCCCCTCTCTAATGAGAGAGGATCGTCTCGTGCTTCCGTCGCAGAGGATGAGACTAACGGTGCATCAGGGCGGTGGGCGGGCCTATTCAGAGTCCGCCAATAGGCGGTCAATGGCTTGCTTTCGCTTTCCTGGGGGAAGGGCGGTCAGCTCTTCTAGTGCTTGAGACAGCCTGACCTGCTGGGCCTCGCTTTGAACACCCAGCGCCAGGATGGCGTCTGCCATCGCCGGCGTGGTCGCGAGCAGGTAGGCAGGCGGCACGTCCAGTGCCTGCGCCAGCTCGAAGAGCGCTTCGAGGCTGATAGACATCGCCCCCGACTCGTAGCGCGAGATTCGTGCCGACGCTGTGTCTTTGTCCAGCCCCATTTGCATCCCCACTTCCCGTTGGCTCAGGCCCCGCCATTCGCGGGCTTGACGCAAGCGCGCGGCCACGATCGCTCGCGGGGTTGTCGGCGTAGTCACAGGCTGAACGGATGCAGTGCAGGCATGCACCGATGATGACCCAACCCCTACGCCACGGGTAGACTCTACGTGTCACGTAAGTTTGTGGCAAGTCCATCCAAAGGAACGAGGGGCTGTATGAAGAACGGGGCAGTTCTGGCTAGCGTGATCGCGCTGGCCGTATCGACGGGTGTCAGCGCCCAATCCACGACCGCATCGGGCCTGCTTCGGCAGATTGGAGGGGCCCTTTCAGGAAAGTCCGGGTCACAGGCCAAGGTGTCCCACCCCCTGTACGCCGAGCCGGCCGGCATCTACTGGGACCTGGACGGGGACACCCTTGAGGGTGCTCAGCACCTGCGCGAAGGGCTGTCCTCCACGGGCGCGCAAGGGATCGACATGTGCGATATGGGCCTGCTGGCCATGGCCCATTCCGCCTACCAGTTGCGGCCTGACAAACGGCAGTGGTGCTTGCGGCAAGCGTGGGTGGCCGCAAAGAGGACGACGGGTAGCAAAGAGCCGGAGCCCTCTGCGGCGGTGATCGAGCAGCGCTTCGGGCCTGCTTTCGACGCCCGGCTGGAGCGGTTCAAAGGGATTCGGCGGTATGCCGTCCGCCCGAACTTCAAAGCGCTGGGTGGGGTCAGTTACAACCCGGATCGGGGCGTCATGGAAGTGTTCGTGCCGATGCCGCAGATCTCGGTTGCTGGCTTGAGTGTCACCGGAAAGAACTTCGTCCCCTGGATCCATAAGACGCCCACCGGCGTGTCCAGCCCTCCGAACGCGGGGCGCTACCGGTTGCTGATCCGGATGGACCCCGCTGAAGCAGCCAACCTCGCGCGGCAAGGGCGCTCTTTCCAGGACGACCGCGTGGTGTTCTCGGTCAATCGGGTTTGGGTCGACGGCACGGAGCCCAAGATGGACGTGACCGTTGAGAGGGTGAGCTTGGGCTACCGGAACGAAACGATCGAAGTGGACGTCACCAAGAACCAAGGAGAAGGTGCATGAAGCGTGGAATCGTGGCCGCTGCAGTAGCCGCTGTCGTCTTAGCTGCATGCAGCAAGGCCGACCAGGGGCCGTCGGTGGAGCAGGTGGCGAAGGGTTATGAGCAGTATTTGAACGCGAACTTGGTGGCCGAGCTGGGGCAGCGCGTGGAAGTGCGTGGCTGGGATGACCTGAACGTCGATTGCAATCAGAGCGGGCCCGAGCGAACGACGTGCGTCACCGGCGGCACCCTCGATGTGATCGGTTTCCAAGGCGGTCGCCAACTGAAGGAGGCTCCTACACCTGTGCCTGCCCGGGCAGATCTGGTGTTTGAAAAGCGGGCAGCGCAGTGGGTGCTCATCGACGCACAGAAGAAGCCCTGATCAGTCTTTGCAACCCGCCCTTGTTTTCGCTCATTTGGAGGTTCCATGAATGCCCATGTCCGCTCTCACTCGACCGCATCCCATATGCAGTGGGGCCTGCTCGCACCCGCAACGGTCCTCCTGGGCGGTGCTGGCCTGCTCGCCTTCGCAGGCGGTGCAGAAATTTCTGGAGAGCTGGGGCTTGCCTGGGAGGCTGTGGCGGCGTTCTCGGCTGGCGTTGGCGTGCTGGCGCTCCTCCTACTGCTTTACGTGCTGAACTGGCGGGCGGCGCGTGTTCGGGCAGCCAGGGCAGTCAATCCCTTTCTGGAACTGAGGCACGGGGGCTTTTGGAAGGGGGCACTGATGGGGACGCTGGTCGTGGTGGCGATCCAACTGGCGAGCATCGGGGTGGGGATCTTCTACCCCGGTCTGATTGAATCGGAGCGCAATTTCTTTGTTTCCGTCCCGCCCTTGGCGTTGGCCGCCCTCTACACCGTCTTCCCGATTGCGCCACTGTTGGGCGGGTTGATCGGGCGCGTGTGGCGCGCAACCAGTCTGTAGGGTGGGTCGGGGACTTCTGACAACCATCAAAGGGGGCAAATGCCCCCTTTCAGCGGTTCGCGAAAGATGCCAGCGATGATGGTCGCCTACGCCATTCGATGCTCGATCAAAGCCATCCGGTAGTTCTCACAGGCGTCCCTGAGCCCCGTTTTGGCCGCAGCGATCAACGCGTCGGTGCCCAGGACGGAAGCTTCGTTCCGTTCGATGATCAGGATCGGAAGGGCGTCCATGCCTGTTGCCAGTCGCGCCCCAAGCCACAGTAGTCCTTGTTGTTGCAATTGTGGTCCGTCGTCTCTGCCCCCTTGAAGATGGAAGCATCTAACCATGCGCGCAAAGCTTCGCAAGGTATACAGAGGAGCAGATGTTCAGATATGTCGAGTCGTTGGAGATTCGGGGCTCAATTGCCACGGATGTCTCACTCCGTTGAGCTGCTACGTGGTCAATTCATAGCCTCAGGAATGGATGGCTGCATCGACGTTACTTGGGCGTGCAATTGAGTAGGCACGATTGCAGAGAGCGTGGCCCTCCCATCCTTCGCGGACCAAGCTTCCTGTCAACGCCGTGACGCTGTCGTGCCAATCTGGGCTGGGTATGCCGGAACGGATATCCGTTTTCAAGCCCACTGCCTTCACCATCCAGCTAGTCACCTCGCATAGAACATCGCTCAAGAATTCACCGGGCCCGTAAAGTTTCGCCGGCATTGACAACGCACTGAGTGAGGGTAGTTTGAGCGCGGATTAAAAAGGCTGATGTGGCTGATATGAATGTTAGCGATCTAGGGGGCAATAGTGGGAGTGCTTTTACGTCACTTCAGGCGGGAAGTGCTGTTAGCGTGCCCGGATTGTGCTGCTGCGGCAGGCTGAGGGAGTTTTCGCGTCTGCCCCTGACCAAGATCAACGTGATCTTGGAGCCTTACGGCGTTAGCCTGCGTGAGGTTGAGGACGGGTTCGAAGCCGAAGGTTGGGATGGTCGTTACATATCGTTGGAGGAGCCGGCAAGTCTGACCTTCGATAGCATTTCGAAATTTTGGCACAGCTGGTTCCGCTATGTTTGGACTGTGACGGAAGAAGTTGAAAAGATTGACGCGTTTACAAAGGCCTATGCGGAGGAGTCCGCTGCCGGTCGGCTCAGGCTGATTGCGGTGTTGCGCGATTACCTATGGGGCGTGGACGACACTGGCTTGGAGTCGTTCTTCGATGAGATGATTCCCACTACAGGTTGCCGAATGGATGGCTGGGCCGAGAGGCTGACTCAAATTCTGCAACGGCCCGATGGGCAGTCTCCTTTCGGCGCAATCATCGCAAGTAGGCTCAGACAGGTCGATCCATTGTTTGAGACGTTATGGCGCCATCCCTAAGGAGGTTGATGCTGGTCACCTGAGCCTCCGTCCGATAGGATGCTTTTAAACCAGGATGGAACCAGGCGGATGACTGATCAGGTTGAGGGCCAGCGCGAAAAGCACGATGAGATTGGCCCAGTAGTGCGTGCATTCCTGTGGACTCTAGAGCGAGCGCGCCAGGTGACCGAAATGACCGAGCTTGATGAAGAGTCGGTGACTTCATTCATTATGAGTGGCGTGTCAGTCTGTGCGCCGCTCGTTGTCAAACTGGTGGGGTCCGGTGACAAGGATATCGCTAAAGAATGTTACTGGGGTTCCTTTAAAAAAAGCAGTGGTGCCAAGAGCCCTTTCAGTGAAACTGCCACGGGTGCAGACTTCGCATTGGTGGTTGGCAAGCCCGATGGCTCGGTGCGGTTGGCGATCTTTCAAGCCAAGAAGGCAAGTTTGCTCAAGCGGTCGGGTGAGGAGAGGCTTGATGTAAGGCGCGACCCGGCGGAGAGTGCGAAGGGAAATACACAGCTTGTGATGCTGATGGCCTATGGTTTGATGATCGCGGAAGTCGCCGCAAAGAAACGACCTACGTCTGAGTGCGGGTCCGGTGCGACGTTGGAGTATGCCTTCAACCTGAGAAAACTTTGGGATGCCAAGTCACCCATTGGATATCGATCATTGAAATGGGTTCATTATTTGGCGTACAAGTTGCAAAAGTTTGTATGTGTACCCCTCAGTAAGATGGGCGAGAAGGTTATTGATTCTGAATTTGCCGCTGCTCCTAAAGTCAATCATGTATTGGCTGGTGATGAGCAAGACTTTTTCGATCTGATCAAGGAAGGTTTGACGGGAAGTGGTCAGGGTTGGTTGAAGTTGGATTGGGATGATTTGATTAAGTTGCTTCCAACTCTTGTTGATCTGGGTGCTGTCTATGTCGTTGACGAGAATGGGGAGCGTAGGCTTGCCTATGAAGATTTTTCGGAAGATGGTGTCTCCAATTTCGTCGAGAAGTGGCAGGCATCCGAGAGTTCGGAAGAGAAATTGAATAACTGGAATTCTCTGATTGATAGCTTGACATCTCCACATCGCGCTGCGTCACTGGGATGAGCCTAAGCTCATCGTCCCGACCAGTTCGCTCTCGTCGCTGTTTCGATTGCGCGCGCGAACCTGATTGAGGAGATTGGCGCGCGGAAGTGGTAAGGGGATTGAGGTTGAAGGAATCACCGACCGGCTTGATTGCGTTGCTGGGTCGAACCTCCTTTCTTTTGCTTCACATCAACGGCAGGGAGTAGAGAGTCCTAGATTGCCTCCGGCCCGGATGCCCTTCACAAGGCCCCAAGGATTCCTAGTTAGAGCAATGGCATAGGAAAGGGCAGATCCGGGCCGGGGAAGTGGTTTGAAGGAGCTAGAGGGCGCCCAACTCACTGGTCAAGTCGCGCATTGCCTGCTGAATCGCCCCAGTGAACGGAAACCCTTCTTCTCCTGCGTGGGCGTCCGACGCTCCGGCTAGTGCCATTCCCCATGCCAGTGAAAACACCTGGGGGTTCGGATGGCTGGCAATGACCGCCCGCATCCCGTATTCCAGTGCCTTGATGTAGCCGCGGTGGGCTTCTAGGTCGACCTCGCATGCCTCAAGGCGCGCGGCCAACTGTTCTAGGGAAAGTTCCATAGGAGGGCTCGACAGGTGTGGAGTGAAAATTGGATAGTGGGTGACAGGTCGCCAGACTTTACCCATGAGCATCCTCAACGTTTTGCTGAGTGCTGACCAGTTGGTCGTGACGGTGGATACCTGGGCGGAGGACGCCCTGAGCGGGCAAGCTTCGGCAGGTGCGAAGCTGCTGCTCATTCCTCAGCACCAGATCTTGCTGGCGACCCGAGGGTCGGCCCAGTTCTTCCTGCGCATCTACCAGCTCTCGTTGGAAGCCAGCTTTCGAGCGGACTTCACCCTGGAGCAGCTGACGGCGGAGTTGGGGCGGGTCATTGACCAGCTTTGGCCGAACTACGCCAAAGCCGTGGCTGCAGCGGGCTTGCCGGCAGAATACTGCACCACGGAGCTGGTGCTGGGCGGGTGGTCCGCCAAAAGCGGCCGCATGTTGGCCACGGCCTATGCCAAACACGACGCTGCGGTGCCTGCGGTGGTCCAGCCGATCACGGGGCAGCTCTCGTCGCCTGGTGAGCCCTTGCAGGATTGGCCGCCCTCAATGGCAGCGCCGGGCCTGTTTGAGACGGGCCGGCGGCAGGCGCAGTGGCTCAACGAAAGGGCGGGCAGGCAAGTGGCCGGAGGCCGGTTGTTATTGGGGTTCCTTCAGCCGGGCCAGACGGTCGTGAAAGACCTGGGCGCTCTTTAAAAACTGGACCATCGCTTCCCTTGGCTGGAAATGCCAAGGATCCGTAGGTCGGACGGACCAGTCCGCTGGAGGAGGCGCCGGGGCACGATGGCCCCGATGGGCGGGAACTTCGTGTCCGCGCAGGTTTGAGCGGGCGTTGTCAGGTCTGAGCGATTTCTGAGTACAGTCGATCGACCTCTGCGCGATCTTCGTTGGTGTAAGGGTGGCCTAGATAGAGTCCTGAATAGTCCATGGCAAACGCGATGAATCGGTGTGCAACCTGCGCGGCAGCCGGATTAGACAAGTCAAGGAAGGCACAAAACGCATGTCCGGTTTGGACCGCCAGCTTGCCTAGCTCTTCCAAAAGTGCGCGCAGCGCCGTCGGGTCAAGAAATGGCCCGTTGTGCGCGTCCATCCCCATTGGCCGAAGCATCGCAAATCCTTCGAACGAGGGGTGTCCAGCCAGGCTGGAAAACGTGGCATAGATCTGTTCGCGCCGACTGCGTGCGGCTCCCATATCCGCGTCCAAGCGCTTCCTAACCGCTGCAGGAGAGAAGAGTGCCTTCTTCGTCTTGCGGTCAGCCGTACACCAAATGGCAATGTGGGTAGGGTCAAGGCAGAAGGCGTTGATCAAGTAGGTGGTTTCAACAACGTCTCGGAGGAGGAGCGCAGCCGCTTGGTAGTAGCCCGAAGCCGTCAACTTCCATGACCCAGCAAAGTGATTGAAACAGCGTATCGCGAGGTGGCTCACGGTGCGCTCGTCATCATTGGATTGGTGGTGCTGGCGGAGCACGTCCAGAACGTCCATAGCCCGCTCTACCAAGGCCAAGTGATCTGAGAGATCTCGATGGGATGCGATCAGAGCAATAGAGCGCTCATGAAGCTCCTCTTCGCCTTGATGAAGCAGTTTCATATTGCGCGGGATGTCGAACATCCTGGTTCCTTCAGCAAGCAGGAAGTGATTCGTTTCGCCAATCCATTCTTTTCATTTTCGAGCACAACAAGCCGGTTCTCGATTGCTAGAGTCGACACAACTCTATGGAAGAGGCCGTCGTCCTTCCGATCCAGTCCCCCTGAGCAGGCAGCAAGTGGGGCGGCACTCTCGAGGTGGCCCTTTCGTTGTGGATCATTGCGGACAAATGAACAGCGGGAAAGTGCGGCGCGCTGCTGGAGAGCAGTGCTGCCTCTTGAAGGTCAAGAGCCCAAACTGCTGAAACGGGATCATATGCAGGATTGAGAAAGCTGTCCGCAGGCACCCCCACCGTCCCGCCGGCTTGGCCGGCTTTGCTCAGCGAAGGTCGGTGGGCATGGTCTGAATGGAGCGCCTGTCCGGTGGAGCGGCTTAGATGCAACTGCTGCGGTCCAATCGCATAGACCACTTCACCAGCCACAGGTGCTTGGCTGATGCCGCTTAGCGAACGAAAGGCGCCCTGCAGGAGATGCTGGTTAATTGCGACAACGTAGCTCTCGCCTGGCAACACGATGCCTTTGGCCAAATAGCCGGCGCTCTTCCCTGGATCTCCCACAAGTTTCTGGTACTTTTCCTTCAGCGCGCTGGTGTAGCGCAGTGCGATCGCTTCGTGGGGATAGGTCCACACGCCTTCTTGGTGGGACACGTTCAGCCAATGAGGGTCGATCCCCTTGGGCTCGGGAGTAACCAGCTCGATCCACACCGAATGACCGTTCTTCGCTGCGTTGAAGTCCGGTCCAGCAGGGGCGCTGGTCAACGAGAAGCCATCATCCCAAAGGTACTTTGCCAAGAGCATCTCCGCGAGCCTTTGGTGGTGTTCCGCGTGAGAACCCCGAGCCAGAAGTCTGGAGAAATGAGGGTCGGCCAACCCCATCTGGTGAAACTGGTCAAACAGTGTTGACAGCGTCTGAAGCACCTCCAAGCGTCGCCGCAGCGGAGGCTTGGTCCACCGTTGGCCCACCCTATCGAGGAACTCTACCTTGAGCACGCCTGCGAGTGGGCGCATGTTCTGTCCTGAAATGTTGGGTGGAACCGATCGGTGCCTTCGCTCGAGTGTATCCGCCGCTCATGGCAACCGGTCTCAGACCTTCCCATGCGCCCGCGTGCGTGCCGACAGAGGTCCTGGGCGTTGATTCGCCTTCGATCTTCGACCTGCGCTTTGGACTACTTGATCAAGAACTCGCTGGAATCCTTCCCTTTCTGGACCAGAGCAGCAAGCCACCTTGGTTGGCGGCCACGTCCGGACCACGTTTCGCTGGGGTTGGCCGGATTGCGGCACTTAGGGGCGACCTTGCTGCCGGTGGACTTCGCGGGTTTGCGGCTGGTGCGCTTCTTGGATGACTCGGAAGAGGCCGTTGAAACCGATCCGTAAAGCTCCTCAATCGTGTAACCGTGGTCTTTGACGTATTGGTTGATCTTGGCTCGCATGGCGGCAGCCTTGGGCCGGGTCAGCACCTTGGTTTGTTGCTTCTCTGCCTGAGTAATCAGGGTCTTGAGTTCTCCGGCCGAGAGGCCGCTGACATCGATGGTCATCTGTTTGATCCAAGCGTCGAGGGCTTTAGCGTAATTCCAAATGGAATTCGATGCGAAGGCTCCCTTGACGAGCCCTGGCCCCTCTTCATGAGTTGGTTGGACTTGGGAAACAGCTGCTGGTATCACCGATGGAACTTGCCCGGGAAGGGTCGAGAAGCCTGCATTTTTCATTGGATCCACTCATCCGACACCACTGGCAGTGGTAAAGCGTCAAACGGATGTTTGAATGACGTGCTATAAGCTGCTTTAGTGGTTTCGTGTCGCTTGAGAATAGGGCAGAGCGAAAGGGACGGAATGCAAGCACAGGAAGATTGGTATCTGAAGATCAGGGCGCGGGACGTGACCGTCCGCGTGGTGCTTGCTGGGGTAGGCCGCGGCACAATGACCAGCTTCCATGTGATGTATGGGCCCAGCCAAGCCGGTCTGGCGATTCCCGTCGAGTCGCATCAGGACGCAATGGTCAAAACCGAAGCGCTGCTATCAAAACTGATGGGCGAGGGGTGGTATTGACGAAGGAAGCCAACTCCTGCGTAGCGGCGGCCTCCGCAGCCCACGCAGATCCGGCCATTGGAGCCGTCTAAGGCCGCTCTTGCCTGGCTCATCCGCGTAAGATGTTCCCAGCCTCCCATTGCAAACCATTCATGAAGACAGAGGGCTTCCGCCACACCATGCGAGACACGATGGGTGGACATACCTACGTTGTCACCATCACCAGTCCGACCGATGAAGTCTTCCACTACTCGGCGACCGTAGATGGTGTGGACGTTGAGGTACGGGAGAGGAGTGTCATACGCAACAAGGGCGACGCCATGCAGCTGGCCCTTGCCGCCGTCGAACGGCACATCGCAGACCTGTCTCACAAGATTGCCCGCGATTCCACCACGGCAAGTTGATAGCACCAGCGTTGTTCTCGAGCTCCGGTTCTCGCAACCGCGTGCGGCTAACCGCTGTGAGTGGATCTCTGGCGCCCGTGGAAAGCAGGGGCTGCCTCGCCTGGGCCGCGGCCTTACGCCAAGACCTGGCGCAGAAGCAACAAGCCACCGACTGGGTTGCCGGCGTGATCCAGCGAGCGGTCCAAACTTCCCCATGGGGCGACGAACAGCCGATCCAGCACAGTGTTGGGCTGCATAAGGCAGCTCATGTCCCAAGCCGGGAAGCGCCGGGTTTCAATCAGCGATTCCCCAAGCACATGGAGGTTGGTGTGGTCATCGCTGGCCCTGATGCGTCCAATGGCGCCTTCGATGCCATCGTTTGGTCCTTCCACGTATTGGAGAAAGCGGGTTCCATCGAAGAGCATCGCTCCTGTCACCCCGGCTAGCCGGTTGAAGCGTTGTGCACCGCGCACGATCTGATCGAGGCGGGTGGAATCAATTCCCGGGGCGGCAACGCTTCGGTAGGCGACGGCTCGCAGCATGGATGGGCTCGTTTGAAGTGGATTGAACACGATACTCCCTGGTGGTTCGTCGCGCTTGGCCGATCCAGTCCATCGCCCACCCGACAAAATCGGCTTCACGTGATGCTCAGCAGCGCAGCACGCTGCCTTCTCCCTCGCCGCCTGATGCTAAGCCATACGCCACGGTTGGTAACTTGAATGTGCGAGCGGGACGCGAATCAAAGCTGTGGTGCGGCTGGTGACACTGGACGGTTTCGCTTGGTCTGGGTCGAGCGCGAGAGCGCGGGTCCGCAGGCGGTTTCCAAAGTGCTGAAGGTCCACGCCCATTGCCACATGTGCGACAGTGATTTCGTTGCAAGCGAGCCCATTGGGCTGACATCGATCTCCGGTGGCGCCGTGCTCAGCTGCAGTCATTGCAGCAACCGCCAAGCGATAGGTCAGGGCCTCTTCGACGACCTCCCTTCAGCGTCACGCTGACTTGGCGTTCTGGTCGACGCCTCAAATGCTGCTGCAAAGGCGATCCCGGCGGCACTGCCTCATCCAAAGGTGCCAAATTTCCTCCAGAGCCAGCATGGCGTTCGCATTGCACCTTGGACAGGTGACCGAGACACCAGCTTTATCCGGCTTAAGTCCGTCACCAGTGGTGACGGTGGACCTAGCTCGGCACGCTTGGCAGGTCACCAAGATAGCTGCAGATCCAGCCCTCGGCCCCTTGCTCAGCAGTGTGGGATCGACTTGGTGGATTACAAAGACGGTCGAAGATTGCATTGAACGGTCAACGCGAAGAGAGAGAGCGCTGTCGGAAGCGGTGCGAGCAGTGTGGGGTGTTTCTGACCAAAGATGAACAGGGTCGATGATGAAGACGGGCGCATTTCCTGAACTGTTCAATCAACTCGATTTCCCGGTCTCCAAGCACCGATAGGAGGTCAGAAGTGGGCGGTTTCAACGGCAACAAATGACGCGGCTGGCTTTCACGCCAATATCACGCGATTGTGGCGATCTTCACTTCTAGCGGACAGGGGACTGCTGAGCGCCAATGGCCCGGGCGCTCAGAGGTGCTGCCACCCCACGGGCCTGCAGGACCCCCGCCATGGACCTCCTTTTGTCTCTTGCTCTTGTGATCTTGGCCGCCGCAGCTGCGTTGGGGTTGCTCCAACTCACAATCGCGCTTTTCAAAGCGCCGTCCTGTCGGCAATGGCTGCGCCGCGGAGGAGCGAAATGATGCGTTCGTTTCGCTACGCCTACCAAAAGGCTCGCACTTGGCACAGCTCTGTGCCGACATCGATTTGGGCCGGGTTCCGCTATTCGCTGACGGGCGACACCGGCTACTTCAAGTCGCACGGCGGATGGCGTCTGTCTCGCGTGCACCGAGCATCTGAATCGGCGGAGCAATGAGTCGCTCGACGCCTGGGCGCGTCGGCTGAGCTTGGCCAAATCGCCAAAGGGTTAGGCCCTACGCCCGCTTGGTTTGTTTCGCCTAGCGAGGGGGGCAATTTGTGGTGCTGTGTGCCGACCTGCCTGGGCGGCCGAATGGCCAACCGCGCGTAGGCGTTGCTCCCACCGCTGCCGCTGTCTGATACTTATCCCGCCCGCCGATCGAAGCTCCCAAGTCGGCATTCCACGGGGGCAAGCGGGACGAATTGATCAACCCGGACAACAACAAGAAGCCCGATGATACGCAGCAAGCTTGCGCACAAACGCGTTCTCGCCCAGGGCGGACCGGTCCTGGTCTGGGTGACCTCCTTTAAAAAAAAGTACGTCTTCACCGCCAGTGGCATCGGGATCCCTGGACAATACGGGGTGGAGCTACGGCAGGACACGAAAGCAAGTCGGAGAGCCCTCCAAGTGCGCTTTGCGGGATCGAAGTTTCATGAGGTGTTCGTGAGCGATGAATCCGCCTCAGTGATCAGTGTCCATCGGTCTTTGACGTCGGCTGGACCGCGAGACGGGATCTTTTTCCTCTGCAGCACTTCGGTCGTTGAGGCCGCGGTCCTCGCGCACCTTGGGGCGACGCTGCCAACCAGGTCAACTCTCTTGCAGCCAGCTTGATTCGGGATGGTCCTACCCGTAGCGCACGCTTAAAGGTTCAGAAATACCGCAACGTCGAGGCGCGCCCGCCTGCGTTTTCTACACAACTGATCCACTCTCGACCGGCCTACACTGGCGCCGAGTTGAAGGTGACCCTCAATGCCCAAGTGTGCGGTGGTGTTCGTGAGCGCGGCGGTGGAGGGCATCGGTGATGAGCGCTTGGCCGAAGTCATGCTTGCAGGCCGACAGTTCAATGCCAAGTGTGGCTCCCATGCAGTTGTTTGCTTCGACGGCAGCAGGTTTTTAACGTATCTGGAAGGCGCAGCGAGTGCGGTGGCTGCCAGCTGCGTCTATACCGAATCCGTCACGCTGCACACTGAGATCGTCGAGCTAGCTCGGGGGGCCATCCAGCAGTTGCGGTTTCCAGCGCATGCCTTGCTCTTCCTGATGGTCTCAGAGGCCGAGCTGAAAGCGCTGATGAGGTCGGACTGGGTAAACTTCTCCCAGCGCTTGGGTGGGAGATTCATCCCCGACACAGGGATGGAACGGCTTGCCGTGTTGGTCGGTAATCGGCCCGATGACATCCCGCAGTAAGGGGCAGGGGTCTCCTTTTTAGGCGACCCAATCCAGTTCGGATCAGCGGAAGCAGGGGAGTCATCAACTTGAGGCACTCGACAGGGGCATGCCATGCGGTTGGAATTTACTCACAGCCACATCTACCCAGGGGCCACTGCGTCCCTGACAGGCGAGCAGGCTGAAGCGGATGAGAGAACCACCTGCTTGGTCGAGCTCAGCGATGGCGTGGTTCTCTCGACCAGCTGTCTGATTCACGGGGGTGAGATCATTCTCTCCATGCCGGACTACCTGACCGCCCGTGGGGCAAAGATTCCGGCAAAGGACTGGGTGCTGAGGAAGGATCTGGAAACAGGCGCCTGGAAGGCAAAATCAAAGGTGGCTGTGTAGCAGTTGTTGCACTTCCCGACCCGGCAGCTGTTTTGGTCTGAAGCAGTCATTGGAGCGTGTCATGCCAAACCGTGCGGTGGTTTTTGTGAGTGAAGCCAGCCCCTACCTTGCCCTTGGGCGGCTGGTTGAGTTGATGGCCGACGCGGAGCGGTTCAACAGGCAGGCCGGCGTGACCGGGGTGACCTTGTACGACGGGGCCCGGTTCCTGTCCTACATGGAGGGTCCACCGGATGGCCTTCGCGTTGCCTACGCCAGGGCATCCGAAGCGCGCAGCCACCTGAACTTGATCGAGTTGGCACGCGGGCGTGTCTCGCAACGTCGGCTGCCGCGGTGGCCGATGCGGCTGTTTGAGGCCAAGGAGGGCCAGCTGCAGAGCATCGCAATGGCAGACTGGGCCAGCTTCGCTCAGCGGGGCGATGCGGACGCAATGAATGCAACGGCGATGGATCTGCTTGTGCGCTTCACGGGAGGGCCGTCTGCCTCCGTCTACGTGGGGGCCCTCTCGAAGCCACTCAGCGAAGGAAAGGCGAAATGAGCATCGTGGCGACTGGTCTGTCACCCGGCGGAAGGATGCTGGGGGCTCCTTTCGCGCTCCCGATGAAGCGTTGGCAAAGCTGAGCAGATTCCGTCTGCCGAAAGCAGAAGTCGTCCCAACTGGCTTGAACCAGCTGCTGACCGTGTGGAAAATTTGACCCGACCTTGTGGAACGGCAACCCACATGAACATTCTCTTCGTGGACATTGAAACCTCCATCTGTGAGGTGGTTGGAGTTGGACTAAAAGAGCTCGGCTATGACGTCGAATGCTTCGAATCCACCTCAGGAGCCTTGCGCGCAGCGCAAGCGAGGCACGTCGACGTCGTCGTTCTGGATGTGCCCGCCAGCGCTGCCGCCCGACGCAGTGCGTACAAGTTGGCAGACGAACTTCGGCGCGATGGCATCGCTTTCTTCTTTACCTCCACGCTTCATCCGAACGATGTGATCAGCCGGCACCGGGATCGGGGTGTTTTGTCCAAGCCCTACGGCGTCAAACAGATCGCTGCCTGGATCGAGGCGCTTGGCAAAGATGGCAGAGGCGAATCGGCCGGCGCGCGCGTGCGTTAGCTGACTGGTAAGATGCATCCGCCCTCTGGAGTGCATTGGACCGCAGGCTCTACTCTTTACAGTGGGTTCGCAGGAAGCGAACGTCGCTGCTGCCCCTTAATGCCCGCCACTTGCATGATCAGAAGCACTGTCGTTCAGCGCCGTCACTTTCAAGACGGCGGCCAGATCGTTGTCCTGCACACCGCGTTCAAAGACTGGCGCCTGTATACCTCCTTCGCCATTGGTTTTCCCGATGCCAGCAATCGGCCGCTTTCTGATCGAGCGGAGCAGGCCAGGCGCGCGCTGTTGGCCACGGCGAACGAGATCAAAGGCCACAGTTACCAGGAAGCCTTCGTCAGGTCTCCTTTCGCCGCGCTTATTTCCATTCACAGCGCGTTGAGTGCTTCAAGCCACGGCGACGCAGTGTTCTTCCTGTGCGCCGACGAAGCCACGTTGGAAGCGGTAGCCAACGCCCTAAAGATCGATTGAGGGTCAGCCGCCATCTCCTGCCTGCTTGCCTTGTCAGCCTCTGGTGATGGCCATTTATGCCGCCCATGACGGGGTGGGGCTGGCGGCGTCCCTTCGGTTGGATGCCGGCATCCAGGCCCTTTCTGCCTCCTAGCCGCCGCGAGCCCCGGGGCTAATTGGCGTCCCAGCGCCTGCCGCTTCCGGATGACGCCGTGCGCTCAAATGGAACAATGCGTGCTCGTGGTGCGCGAGATGTAAGCGCGCTTTTGCCAGTGTCTCTTCCTTTTTTCACTCTGTCTTCACGCGGCGGGACCGGGTCCCACGGCTACCTCGCTCTGAAGCCTCTACCGAGAGCACAAAATCTAGAAATAGTTCCAGCATTTCACGCATCCTTCACGTGACCTCCCGTCCGCAGTTTGGGGGGAGTGAAAGCGTCTTTGGCCTGCCTCCCATTTGGCTTCAGTTGCGGCGAGCAGCGCCGTTACTTTGCAATCGGCCCCGCTGGCTGATGTCTGGACGGTTTGTTCAAACCCCCAGGATTTACGTCGTCCCAGCGGAGGGCGCAAGGCTGCTTGCCGGCAGCTGATTGCTGGTGGCGCTCGCACCAACTTGCGGGCTCTAAGGAAGTCGTTGAAACAGGTTTTGGTATGCGATGGATGCGACTTTACCGAAAACCAAAAAGAGCATTCGGTATTCCATGGCGCACCATTACGAGCAGGATCAAGCCTGATGAATTGGTTTAGAAATTTAAACATCTCCAAAAAACTGATGCTGGCATTCGCCATAACGACCAGCATGACCTTGGCGTTGGGCATCTTCACTATTGTCCGCGCGTCACATTCGAAGCAGGAGTTGTCCAGGATTGAGTCCGTCTGGGCGCCTGGCAGCTATGCCATCGGAGAGATGCGTGCGCAGTTCGGCGATCTCCGCATCTACGAAACCTCCCAGGTCAGCGAGGCCACTTCCCCTGAGGCCGTCAAGCAATACGAACAGCGGATCGTGGCGGGCAAGGCCAAGATCAACGAGCTGGTGAAGCAATACGAGCGGTCCTTCGCCGATGGCGAAGATGCCGCGTTGTTCAAGCCGGTCAGCGCTGCGTTGAGCGATTACTTTGTCATCCACGATCGGCTTCACGCTGCGCTCCTCGCTGGCGACGCCGAGGCCGCGCAGACGATCTCGGTGACAGAATCCAGGGCAAAGCGAGTGGCGCTGTTCGACGCCATGGAAAAAGTCAGCGAATACAACCTTCGCGGCATGAAGGCTGAACTCGCCACCAACGCGGCAAGCCTCAACAACCTGATGTCGATCACGGGTTTGGTTGTGGTGGTGCTCTGCTTGGTCGCAAGCGTGTTGGGTTGGGCGATCAGCCGTTCGGTCACCCGCCCCATTGGTGAGGCGTTGGCCGCTATCCGCAGCGTGGCCAATGGCGACCTCAACGTGCGGACCGACTACCAGAGCCGCGACGAGGCAGGCCAGATGCTGCTCTCCCTCCGTCAAATGGTTGCCACCTTGGAGCGTTTTTCGAACGACACCAAGGTCATGGTCAAGCTTCACGAGGCCGAAGACATCTCGCACCGGATTCCGGAGGACCTGCCCGGTGTTTACGGCGAGCTGGCCAAGGGCATGAACACGATGGTGTTCGAGCACCTCGAGGCCATCCTGGATGCCATCCAAGTGCTCAACGAGTATGCGGCCGGGGACCTGCGGCGGGATGCGCGACGCCTGCCAGGCTCCCGCGCGGTGCTCCACGAATCAATGGACGCTGCCAAGGCAAGCCTCCTGGCGATCAACACGGAGATCAAGCGGTTGGCAGTGTCGGCTGCCGACGGTGACTTCTCGGCCCGCGGTGACACGTCTGCGTTCCAGCACGATTTTGCAGTGATGGTTTCAGACCTCAACCGTTTGATGGAAACAGCCGACCACAGTCTCAGCGCCGTCTCCACCCTGCTTCAGGCCATTGCTTCTGGCGACTTGACCCACCGCATGGAAGGCGACTTCCGCGGCGTCTTTGCGACGATGAGCCAAGACGCCAACGCGACCGTGGCTCAGCTGACAGATATCGTCTCCCGCATCCAGCAGGCATCCACGGCAATCAACACCGCGTCGACGGAAATTGCCGCTGGCAACGGCGACCTGTCGCGACGCACCGAACAACAAGCGGCTAACTTGGAAGAGACGGCGGCGTCCATGGAGGAGCTCACCTCCACGGTGCGCCAAAACGCCGAGCATGCACGCCAGGCCAGCGAGTTGGCCAGTGGGGCCTCGCGCGTGGCCGGGCAGGGCGGTGGAGTGGTCGGGAAAGTGGTGGAGACGATGGGGGACATCGAAGCCTCGTCGCGACGCATCGGGGACATCATCTCCGTGATCGATGGCATTGCTTTCCAGACCAACATCCTCGCACTCAATGCGGCCGTTGAGGCGGCTCGAGCCGGGGACCAAGGTCGAGGGTTCGCCGTGGTGGCCTCTGAGGTGCGCACGTTGGCGCAGCGCTCTGCCTCTGCAGCCAAGGAGATCAAGGGGCTTATCGAGGATTCTGTGTCCAAGGTCGCCCAAGGATCGGCGCTGGCTGACCAGGCTGGCCAGACGATGACTGAGATTGTCAGCTCGGTTGAGCGCGTGTCCAACATCATTGGTGAGATATCTGCCGCCTCTCAGGAGCAGGCGTCGGGCATCGAGCAAGTGAACCAGGCTGTTTCTCAGATGGACGAGACGACCCAGCAGAACGCCGCGTTGGTGGAGGAAGCGACCGCCGCTGCCCGTTCCATGGAAGACCAGTCGGTACAGCTGGCTGCAGCCGTCGCGGTCTTCAAGGTGAATGACGGCGCGCAGGGAAAGACGTCATCAGCGGCCAGTGCAGGCGCGGCCAGGCCGGGTGCTGTGGACGGCTCCCGCCATTCTCAAGCCACCTATTCAGGCAAGCCAACCCCGCCGAAGGCATTGCCAGCTCGTCCCGCACGACAGATTTCTGCGGACGCAGCGCACTGGCAGGAGTTCTAACCGCCCTTCCAAGGCCAGTGCGAACGCATGGTCGCTCGCAGGGCATGGTTGACCGAAGTTGCCGCTGAAGTCACCGTGGGTGAGGCCGCCTGGATGGCGGCCTCAGACCCGCAAGCGCGCCGAAAGCTCGGCGCCTTGCGCCGTGAGGCGGCAAGGCGGGAATGGCATTGGCCGAGGTTACGGCCGCCCGATGGCCGCTCCGCTTTGGCAGTTCAGCGGCTCGGAGACGGGGGAATGCCAGCCAATGGTTCCCTCAGGATGCCCAGCCATGGCTCGACGATCTCCTCGAACGCGAAGACATGGTCCCGGTGCTGGTCCATCCCCTGGAGGTAGTGCCGAATGCTGCGCTCAAACTCGTCTGCGACGTTGGCGTTGCCGGCGTTCGTGCGAAGCAGGAGCACTGTGGCCGCTTCCAGCGCCGCAACACGGATATGCATGCGATTCATTGCTTCTTGAAGACGCAAAAATGCGTCCCTGACCTCGTCGTTCACCAAGCCCTCCGCGAGCAGGCACATCAACACAGAAGAGGATCAGTGGCTGCTGCTTGAGCCTGGGATCGTCAGACGAGCGCGGTTGGCGGCGATCAAAAGGGCATTGCCAATTCGCTCCGCTTGCGTCGGAGTCATCGTCGAGCCGCACATAGTTGAGTCACCCGCCGCATTGCGAACTTGGTAAAGCCCGAGTGCAATCACTGCCGTTTCGGCGTCAATGCCGACTTCAAACCCGTCCAATGGGAACCACGTTGCTCCGTCGAATTTCTCCATCGAGCGCCTCATGCACGGAATCGCGTTGTCAGCTAGAGATTACCGCAAAGCGTGGAACTTGGGACGCGCGCGCAACGGTTGCAACTGAAAGCGGCAGCACTGTGCGGCATTCGGCAGTCAACCTGAATCGATCTCCAGCCGTTGCTGAATGGATAGGGCACGGCCCGGATCAATGACGGCGACGCGTTTGCCGTTTCCCAGCTGGACGCCCTGCGGGCAAAGCTCAGCGAACCGGTCGCCGTGAGCGGCAGGCTCGGCACGCCAAGCAGACAGGCTCTCGATGACCAAGACTTCGTCCACTGCAAGGGCGACCAGCTGAACCCCTGATTGAACCAAGAGCATCGCTCGACAATCCGCCCCGGCTGCATTGCCCCTGGTGATCAAGCCCAAATCAACCACAGGAACGTCTTGCCCTCTGATGGAGACTTTAAACTCGCGGTCCCGCGTTCGGGTCAGCGACTCTGGCCCGCGTATTTCGACGGCCGACTCGACATCCACACCGAACAATTCGCAGCCGACACGCACGATCACCAGCTCCAGCAACGGATCTGGCGAGGCCTGTAGAAATGAATCGAAAGGCAAGGGGACGGTCAAGATTTCCGTGGGCAGCAAAAGACGAGAGGGCGGTCGCATCATGCCCGCAATATGCGGCCGCCGTTGCGATTCATGCCCTTGGAAATCCGAAGCGTTCAGATTGGCAGGCTAGGGGCCTCACTCTGACAAGACCTGCCCCTCGTCCGAAGACGATGGGTTAGCGGTGGCTGTAGCGTCCGTGCCGGCCATTCGCTTCATAAACTCTTCGAACCTCATCCGGCTCACCGCTTGATGGTTTTGGCATTGCGGGCACACCATCACACCGGCGCCTTCCAAGTCCGTCAGGCCCTCGCCCGGTGCTAGCAGCGAGGTCAGACCACAGCTGCTACAAGTGGCCTCAACAGCATGCAGACGCGCCAGAGCGCCGTCGGAGGTGAGTTCTCCGTTGACAAAGCGAAGAAGAAAAAAGCCGGTATTAGCCACGGGTAGGGTCCTGAAATAGGCCAGAGGCAGTCAGCGGCCTCAGCGATCTCGGAGACTTCCTCAAAGCACTACGCACGCTGCAGGCTCCTTCCGCGTGCCTCCATCCGGGACGGTTCGTCCGCTGGAAGTCCGAGTATCAAACTGCCTCGGGTCAGGGCGCAAGGAGCTCGGCCAACTCAATGGCGCTGATGGGCTTGGACAGCGCGAAACCTTGAATTTCGTCACACCCGAGGGCTTGGAGCTTAGCGACCTGGTCGCTCGTTTCCGCCCCTTCTGCGACGGTCGAGTAGCCCAGATCATGGGCCAAACCAACAATCGCTTGCACCTTGAGCAACGCGCGTTGGTCTTCAGAAATGTCGTCTATCAGCGACTTGTCGAGCTTGAGCGTGTGAATGGGCAACTCGGTCAGGTATCCGAAATTGCTGTAGCCGCTGCCGAAGTCATCCACTGCGAGTCGAATGCCTGAGGAGGCCATCCGTTTGAGTTGCTCGCCCGGCAGCGAGTTGACCCGCAGCCATTCTCCCTCGGTGATCTCGACCTCCACGTCCTGGCAATCCAACCCGTGCGCGTGGATTTTGGCGACGAGTTCATCGGCCATTCCTTGCCGCGCGACATCCCGAGCGGAGAGGTTGATGGAAAGACTCAACGCAAGGCCGGCACGCTTCCATTGCGCCAACTGTGCCAACGCATGGTCAATGACCCACTCGGTGACCCCCTCCATCAGCGCCGTGCGCTCAAAGACCGGGATGAATTCGGCGGGACTGACCGGGCCAAGCTGCGGATGATTCCAGCGAATGAGCACTTCCGCAGACACCGGTTGAAGGTTGCTGGATCGGAAGCGCGGCTGGTAAACCAAATGGAACTCGTCCTGGAGCAGCCCGTGCCTGGCGTCGGCCGCCAGACGGTAGCCCCGTCGCAGGCCTGCATCGCGCTGGGCGGAGTACCAGTTGAAGCTCTCGTGGGCCGCGATGGCAGAGTGGAGGCCGATCAGCATCTTGCGGATGACGTCATCTGCGTTGTCTCGGCCGAGGTCCGCCTCGCAAATTCCCGCGTGGAAAAGCGGCGACATCGGAACCTCTGCGGCCATCATGGGTCGAGTCAGGCGCACGCGAAGTTCCTCGACCAGGCGCTCGATGGCCTCGCGGCTTGGGAGTTCCACCACGAAAGCAAAGCGGGTCACGCCAACGTGGTAGACCTCCGCCAACCCATCCAAGGCGACTTTCACCCGGACGCCAGCGCGCTTGATGAGGGCTTCCAGGGGAGCCATGCCCAGCACTTGGCCCGCCTCGTTTGCACGCGGAAGATCAAGGACGTCCACGAGCACTGCAAAGCATGTTCGGCCCGGCGACCTTGCTGACCAAGCGTTGAAGTCGATTGAAAACTGGTGCCGGTTGGGGAGGCCGCTGACCGGCTCTCGCCGCCCCGTCAGTGCACGCAGCTCCAGCTCATTCATCACCGCCATGCCGAGTGTCTCCAGCTGACGCCGCTCGACTTCCGAAAACTCCCGGGCCTGTTTGTCCATCACGCACAGCGCGCCGATGGCGGTCCCGTTCTGCGCGATGAGCGGAGCCCCTGCGTAGAACTTCAAATGCGGGTCGCCGGTGACAAGAGGATTGGATGCGAATCGCGGGTCAAGTCGCAGGTCAGGCACGACCATGACTTCCGCTGAGCCAATCGTGTGCGCGCAGATCGAATCGCGGATGTTCATCTCGCTCATCGGCAGGCCCTTTCGGGCAATCAGCCGTTGGCGATCGACCTCTACAAGGGACACAAAGGCCACGGGGGCGCGGAAGGTGTGCGTCGCCAACTCGGTCAGGCGATCCAAAGAAGCCCCGGTCACGTCGTTCAACGCGTTAAGGCTGCCCAATGTAGACATGCGTTCTTCGGAGCGGGTGGGGGACATGCGATGCAACCGATCAGTAGATGAACTGGTGTATCAACCATACGCCGAGATCCGACGCGCAGCCAAGTGGGAAACTACGAGGGTATTGCCTCCTGCAGCAAATGGTCATGTCTCACCGCGGGGCTGATCAAAAGCCTCACCGTTTTCTTGATATGGGCCGGCGACATTCTGAAGCGTTTATCCGTTTCGTAAAGGTGGATCTGCGTCACGACTGAGTCGGCTACCCGCCATTAGACTTTGGTGTCCTGGGGTGACCGTGAGGAAGGGGATCATGCCCATTCGCGCCATTGCCTATTCCAGCAGTGCAATTAAAGACTTGGCAACTGATCGCTTGGCGAAACTCGTCAGCGATGCCGCAGCTTTCAATTTGCAAGCCGGGGTGACTGGAGTCCTGCTCTACGACGGGGAGAGTTTCCTCCAATACCTGGAAGGCCCCGAGGACGGGGTTCGGGTTGCCTATGATCGGGTGTACCAATCGTCCAGCCACCGAGAGATAGTGGAGTTGTTTCGCGGGCGTGCGGACAAGCGCCATTTCCCATTCTGGTCCATGCATTGCGTGACTGTGCGACACAGTGAGCTCAAAGCCGTCGCCGGTGGCGATTGGTCTGGTGCTTCCGGTGTAACCCGATGGGATGCATCCGACGGTGCCTTGGTGCGGCTCAAGGCCGCCGTTGCCCAGGATCTTCCGTCGACTGATCCGATAGCGCTTTGGCGTCAGGGATAGTTGGTTCAGCACCCTTTTTGCTGTGGTCGCGCGCACCGACCAACCAGTGCAGCAACTGCTCGGACCGCGCCCCATGATCCCGCCCAAACGGCCGCGGCTTGCACGGCCGTGGGCAAGCGCCACGTCACCGCGTCTCCAACAGCAAGCGCCGCCTCAAACAGTCTCACCGGCCTGACCGATTCCTCTCGATGGCATATGCGGGCCCCTGCGGCGCCCGGGCAGGGCGCCGGGCGAACATCCAAAGGCTCTTCTGTCAGAGTGGCACCAGCTGGCCATGCTCGGTGTGCAGGACAGGGGACTGGGTCGTCAAAGCAGGCCAGGCACACCCAAAATGGCTCGGTGAGGCAGAGGTTGGCGGCACTTGGTCAAGCTGTGGTTGGCGCGATCCTCTCTCCGCGCGATGCTTTCGCCCGACCGACGTCTCATTTCTGGAGGCGGAGCAACGGCGGTGCCCGGTGACAGCCGCTCCCCGAAGCCCATACTCGTTTGAGAGGGGGGGACCATGAATACCAAACGCAACGTGCGTGTGAGCGGGTCGGCTGATTACAGGCCTTGGCCAGAATTGAACCATGCTGCCCGGTCGCTACGCCGGATGGCCAGGGAAGAGGCGGGCTTCCGACTTCACCTGATGACCGGGTCCTTGGTGCTGACTGCCATGGCCGTCGAAGCCTTCTGCGCCACCGTGGGGCCGAAAGCGCTTCCCGAAGCTTGGCACCATGGACGAGCTCCAGTCGTCCGGAAGCCGTTGGCCCGTCAGCTGGAGCTCATCGGAGCAGGGGTAGGGGTCTTCATAGACTTCGACCAAGAGCCTTGGACGTCGGTGCGCCAGCTGCTGGAGGCTCGCTCAGACCTGCTGGTGCCCAAGCCGGGACTCGGCGTGGACGAGGCGTTGAGCGTGGACGAGGACGCTGACGCCAGATTCGATGCCCACATGGCCGTGCAAGCCCAGCACCGAACGCTTCATGGGATCGCTGATCTGGAACGGGTGGCGGGTGAAGTAAACCGAGGGTTGCTCCACCTATGGGACGCGGCAGGAGGTGACGAACTGGCTCTGAACGTGCTGGAGGCCGCCCAATGGACGGTGACCGAGGTGCAGGGTGGAGGTCAACCTTGAACCACGCCCGGTTTACCGGGTCGTATCGCGGCGGCGTTTGCGCATTCTGATGCACATGCCAGCATGAATAGGCGACCTTTTACCTGCCTCCCTGAAAATATCGGACGTATTTGTGGCCGCGTGATGTCTCAATCCGTGATCGATACGCGTAGTCCTGCTCTCGGCATCCTCAGCCCGGTTCAGAAGAAAGGGGCGTCACCTGGGCTGCCCATGACACACCGGGGCAGCCCATGACAGAAGAACAGGCCCGCGGAGCAATAGGTTAGAACAATTTGGAGAAGTGCTAGCTGACGGCGTGTAAAACCGGCATCGGCGTCGCCAAATGGCAGCCTTTCCAGGGCAGCAATGCTGGCCTTTCGCCGGTAAAACCGATCAATGGCGTTTTCCACACACAGCAGCGAGCCGGGGGCGTCGCCGCACAGTGATCATCAAAGACCCCTAGTGGAAAAACTGTGAATGGACTGAGCGTTGGCCGCAGCCTTATCGGTGGCAACGCACGCGGCGGGAGCGGCGTTCAGTGCCTCAAAAATGATTGCGGAGCCTGCCCTTAAACGATCTTCAGAACATGTGCTGCTGGCCGATGCACCTCAACATGGAGGTTTGTAATCCGATGAATAACGTCCAGCCAAACGCTGGGGCTGATGGTTTCTCCGACTGGGAGTTGCTGTTCCGCATGGAGATGATGGCCCGAAGCATGAGAGGCTTGTTTGACCACCGGCCCATCGCCCCAGACGATGATCGCTTCAGTGGAACATCAGCTGCGCGGGTGCACCCGATGGCCGAGGTCATGGAGCGGCTGGTTCTTTTGGGGCGCGTTGGCGATCTCAGTTCCCCGAAGACCAGCAATGCTCGCCACGCACTTCGCCGTGCTCTGCTTACAAGCGAACTCGGGCGGGGACTGCTCCTGCCGCCCAACCTCCAAGACAAGCTGGAGCGCGATCTCTGCGTTGCCCTGGCCGAGGCCACTTACTCCATCGCAGACGGGACAGTGGCAACCGCGGCCATGAAGGTTCTGATGGACCCGTGCACGCTCCGGCACCTGGCGGCCTTGGTCGAGAGTAACGAAGGGGCTGGGGTGTCTCCAGCGAGCACCGTGAAAGTCTTCCTGCAGACCGTGGCCGTGGGCCAATCTCAGGAGGAACCCAGCAGCCCTTCGTTCTTCGCCACGTCCAACATCGCGGCGACAGAATGAACTCCGAGCTGGCGCATGATGGCCCGCTTGTGGGATTCGACCGTGCGCAGGGACAGGTGAAGCGCCTCAGCGATGTCTGGTGCGGAGCGACCGCCAGCGACGAGCTTCAAGACCAGTTGTTGCTTGGTGGTCAGGGACGGTCGTTGGCGAGCCAAGTCTTCCCGTGTCGCGATCAGCGATGCAGCCACGTAGGTGCATCCCGTTTGGACCGCTGCAATGGCCCGCTCAAGCTCTTGCACGGGGCACCGGCGATGCAGAAATGCCTTGGCTCCTGCCTCCATCGCCTGGGCTGCTACGGCGGCAGTGGCTTCAGCAGGCAAAAAAACGAATGCCGCGTTCGTGCCCTTTTTCAGCATCTCTCGCATCAGGGACACGCAGCTGGTGCCGGCAACGTAAAGATCAGCCAAGACAAGCGCTTCCGCTCCCAGGCTGAGGGAGGCCCTCAATGACTGAGCGGTCGTAGCAACGCTGACTTGCTCAAAATGCTCGCCAACCAAGGATGCAATCCCTTCTGCGACAATGCTGTAGCTGTCGACCACAACCAAGCGGCGGTAGGGGAGGGCGGTGGCACTGGCGGAAGACAATGAGGGGTCCTTCAAGGTGTAGGGCGCAGGATGTCCGGGCGCGGGTAGAGACTACACCCCCGTCCCCCAACCAAAGCTGTTGGAACTGTTGGCCGGGAAAGCTAAACCATTTAGCAAGGTGCCGCTGGTGTGCAGGCTCTCCTGGTCGGCGGCAACGGGGCGGTAACTACCCCGAGCCTATGGTTTGCT
This sequence comes from Stenotrophomonas sp. S49, assembly GCF_016624905.1. Lineage (NCBI taxonomy): Bacteria > Pseudomonadati > Pseudomonadota > Gammaproteobacteria > Lysobacterales > Lysobacteraceae > Stenotrophomonas > Stenotrophomonas sp. S49. Next base: position 37,497 of record NZ_JACVUD010000004.1, read on the forward strand.
CACGGCATCGCTCCGATGCCATCCGCGGAGAAGTAGCATGGGCACCAACCAGAATCAGCCGGGCCAGGATCAGCAGAACCAGAAGGACCAACAGGGCCAGCAGAACCAGCAGGGTCAGCGCACGCCCGGTCAGCGCGATAACGACGACCAGCGCCAGCAGCAGCAAGATCCCAGCCAGCAGCGTGAGCGCGGTGGTCAGCAGGGCAGCCAGGACGAAGAAGAATAACAATCGCCCCCGATCGCCGTTTCCTGGGCCCGGTTTTTTGCCGGGCCTTTTGTTTGGGCAAAAGATTATTACCCATCGCCTTGTGATTTCCTCACCTATGGCCGAAGAGCTTGGGGTGTAAGCTAAGGACACTGGATTAAAACGTGCAGGAGTTGGCCGTGAATCCCTCAACCGCTGGCATGGTCCGCTGGCTTAGTTTTCGTCTTCGCAACGGGCAGTCGATTGGCCCCGATCGGCTGCTGCAGGCTTGGTCATGGGCCTGCGAACACCCACGGTGCGCGGTCCGCCGAGAGTCGATGAACGAAGGGCATTGCGTTTACGCGCTGTATGGTCCCGAATCACTTGCATCGCCGAAATTGGCCGAACAGCGAATGCGTGAGTATTTGCTGGATGCAGGATACATCTTCACCATGGGCAGCCTTGGCAGGCGGGAAGCGGCAGCGCACTGAGCACGCCGTGAGGCGTCGATGCCTTGACTAGGGAGTGCCGTCCGATGGGTGGGTCGTCGGCTTGCTGGCAAGGTGGCATGAGAGCGCGGCGGCCATGGCGGCCGCGCAGAAAGCTGGAGCGTTCAACAGCTGGAACCCAAACCTCGGGAATGCCCAGGCTGCGCTGATTCCTCCGCCCACAAAGGCGAAGAGCACCAACGTCCCCAAGGCAAGCCGCCGCCAAGGCAACGGCGCCCCGCGGGTCGATTGGCCCAGCAGCAGCCCCATGTCGGTGAAAAAGCCTGTCAGGTGGGTGCTGCGAATTGCGGAGCCGCTGTAGTAAGTGGTCATGGCGTTTTGAAGGCCACAAGCCGCCGCTGCCATGCAAGCACCCCAGGTGTCGCCCTGGACGAGCGCCCACGCTGAGGCCATCAGCAGAAGGGACTGGCCAGCAAGAAGGCCCACGTAGTGCCATGACAGATCGCGTCTGCGCAACGTTAGACCAGCGACGTAACCACCGGCCACGAAGCTGGCGACCACCGCACCGAGCTGCAGAGCAAGGCCCCACCGACCATTCCCGACGGCAATCGCACCAAGCGAGGTCGTGCCAGTGAGGTGGCTGAGTGCTTGGTGCTCAAACCCCAGGTAGCCGGCAGCGTTCACCATCCCAGCGCTATACGCTAGAACGGTCGTTCCCACCCAAACACCTCTTGGCACGTGCAGACCCACGCCTTGCTCCTGGCATTGTCACAGTGCCCAGTTTGCCAGCCGGAGAGAGCGTTCGGGTCGTCAAGAAGCGGAAGGGTGGTCCGACCGGCTTCGCTTTTGGTAGAGCACCACCTGGTTCCGTCCAGCATCCTTGGCGCGGTAGAGGGCTTTGTCCGCCTGCCGGATGGCCAAATCCGCATCGCCCTCGGTATCGGGGAAGTGGCTGACACCGGCGGAAATCGTGACCTGGCCCACCGCAGGGAAGGCATGCTCCTCGATCGCTTTGCGCAGCCGCTCTGCCACAAGCACTGCCCCCCGGGCATCGACCCCGGGCAAAAGCATCAAGAACTCTTCCCCACCGAAGCGGCACAGGACGTCTTGCGGCCGCGCGTTGGCGCGCATGCAGTGCGCTAGACCGGCGATCACGTCGTCGCCCACGCTGTGACCGTAACGATCATTCACCGCCTTGAAATGGTCGACGTCGAACGCAATGACCCCAAAGTGCGCGCCGGAGCGGCTGAACTCGCTCAGCGCTCGCTCAAGGCCACGGCGGTTGTAGAGCTGGGTCAGGGGGTCGGTGAGCGCGGCGACGTCCAGCTTTCCGATGCGCTCACTGAAACTTCTGAAGCTCACCAGCACGGCCCGTTTCAGTTGCGCCGCCTCGAAATACCACGAGTTCACTAAGCGGACCTTGGAAATCGCCTCGCCTACGTCTTTTGCCTGCGCGTTCCTGGCCAGCTGCCACAGGGGCGCGGAGATGCTCCGTGAGAAGAACCAGATCAAAACCAGCGAGAGAATCCCCAAGGGGGCGGCATTGCGCAGCACGGTCGACATCAGACCACCCAAGGGGGCCACCGTCGCCTTTAAGGGGCGCTGAGCGACCACGCCCCAACCCACGGCCGGCACCGGTGCAAATCCGGCCAGCATATGGACGCCATGGCTGTTGACCGTGTGGAGAGCGCCCGAGCGCCCCTGGCTCACCGCGCGTACCACCTCGTTGCGGATAGCCGACTCGCCGACGCGGTTTGGTTCGGGGTGATACAGGAGCTTTCCATCCCGACCCACCACGTAGAGGTAGGAACCGTCCCGGTAGAAGTGTGTTCCCAGCAGGGTGTGCAGGACGTTCTTTTCTTTCAGGTGAATGGACGCAGTGACATAGCCCGCATAAACGCCTTTCGCGTCGAACACGGGGTGGGAGATGGTGACCACCAGGTTGCCGGTGGGCGCGATGAACGGGTCGCTGACCAGCGGGGAGCGACTCTCTAGGGCTTGCTTGTTTGCCGCGCTGGTGAGGGCCTTGCCCTGAACCTCGGGCATTGCTGGGGAGGCGGCCTTGACCACGCCTGCAGCGTCCACCACCGCCACGGAGTTGAAAGAATCCGTCTGCTGCTTAAGCCGTTCGGCTTCTTCGTCGGGTGTGGAGGGTTGGTCCAGGTGACGGCCGATGTGTGCGGCGCTGGAGGCCAGCTGCTGCTGTGCACTGAGCACGAAATGCTGAGTGGTTTGCGCCAGCTTGTTGGCGTAGACGCGATTCGCTTCCAGCGTGCTGTCTATCAGCTGCTTACGCTGCACCTGATAACTGGCCCACACGGCGTTGCCGAGCATCACCAACGCAGACAGCGTCGCCAATGCAAGGATCAAACGCTGCAGGTTGAGTTGTCGACTGGATGGAATCACTGGGCGCCCCCCGCGCCGGCGCGTAGATCACCGTTTGTTATCGGCTGGAGTGTTCCGAACTGAAGCTTGATCGTGGGCAGCGGCCCCACGCAATTCCGATGTGCTTGTTTCTGCCAAGAAAGCCCCACTGTGCCTGGACTGCCAATGGCCCTCAGGGCGCGGGACCAGTGGTGATTCCGAAGGGACCCGAATGGACCGAGTTGCTCGCTGTGCCTACCGCTTTCGGGGAGGTTTGGTGTAGCCCGGACGGAAAGCGGCGCAAAAACTCTTCAAAGCGCGCGCGGCTGATCGCCTGGTGCGTCGAACAGTGCGGGCAGGCGAGCACGCCTGCACCGTTGAGGTCGGTCAAACCCGCGCCGGGCGAAAGGTCCGACGCACGTCCGCAGCTGGAGCATTCAGCTTCCACGCGCGTCAATCGGAGGATACGGCCCTCCTCGGACTGTTCAGCATCAACTGTTTTCAGCGTGAAAATGCCGGTGTTGGGCACGGACAACCTCTCAAAATCGTACTTGGCGAAGCGCCATATCACCGTAAGGAAGTCACCTGACCTGCTCTAAGCGATGGGGCGGCCGGCACAAGGGGGACGATGATGTTGGCTCCCCCGTCGCCATCTTGTGAACAGGTTCGCGCTTAATCGGACGCCGTGGCCGCCGGGAAGTGGGGCCGCAATACCGAGGAAAGCAGTTCCATTCCCGGGCTTTGGGCCACCGGTCGTTGACCGAACTCATCCCACCCCGCGTTGATCAATCCAGACACGACCGTTTGGCCGGTGTCCAATCGGGTCATTGCCCAGTAAGGCACCGCGCGCTGGACGATGGGAGCGTCGAGAAGGGGCCTCATCAGGGTGTGCGAGCGGCTTTGCTCAATGCGCCGGACCACGGCTTCCAATCCATCGGAGGGCCCCTCGATGTATTGGAAAAACCGGGTTCCATCAACGAGCATGGCTCCGGTAACGCCCGCAATCCGGTTGAACGTCGCCGATTGGGACACGATGGAGCGCAGCTTTTCATCAACGAGGCCAGGTGCGGCGAAACTGGAATACGCAAACGCTTTGAGCATGGAAGGGGTCCTGGTGTGACGGGCATCACTATACGGCGGGCGTGGGTAGCGCGTCGCGGTCACCCGTTCAGGGTTCTCCAGCGCGCTTTCGCGTTCAGGCTCAGTCAGCGGGCCTTGCCGCAAGCTGGGTCTCATCTGGCCATCCGCTCGTGCGAAAGCGCCGGAGTTTGTTGCAGCGACCGCTGGCTGCTTTGGGCGTTTTGACGCTCCCCTTCACGCCGTAGCCTAAATTGAGTGCGCGAGTCGCGTTTGACTGAGGGCATGAGGCCCGAACGGAGCGGCGGCTCACTCCCTTCGCGCCGTTTCCAGGAATTGAAGTGCTTCCCAACCGATCCGTCTTTCCTCGCGCCAAAGGGGCCGCTGCCGAGCGGATCAGGAACCACGACTGGGCGAATACGCCTCTGGGAGCTTCGGAACAGTGGCCATCCGCGCTCAGGAGCGCGGTGGAGCTGATGTTGAATTCGCCAGAAAGCATGTATCTCGTGTGGGGCTCGGAGCTCATCTTTTTGTTCAACGACGCTTACACACCGATCTTGGGCCCGCGCCTGGATCGAGCCATGGGAGCACCCCTGCGCGAGCTGTGGGCCGACGCGTGGCCGGCAGTCAAAGAGCCGATCGAGAAGGCATTTAGCGGCGAAGGGTCTCGGTTTGAAAACCTGCCCATCGCGATGAACCGCTATGGCCAGCACGAAGACACTTGGTGGACTTTCTCGTTCTCTCCCCTCTATGGCGAGGAGGACGGCGTCGCCGGCGCCTTTTGCGTGACCAAGGAAGTGACCGGCCTTATCACGGCCCAGCAGCGGCTGGCCCGCGAGAACGAGCGCTTGGTCGCGCTCTTCGAAAAGTCCCCGTTGTTCATCGCCTTCTTGCGAGGTCCTGACCACTGTGTGGAACTGGTCAACCCCGGCTACAGCGACCTCATCGGGCGACGTGAGGTCACGGGCCGGCCCATCGTGGAGGCCCTCCCCGAGGTCTTGGATCAGGGGTATTTGCGGCTGCTGGATGAGGTCTACCGCACCGGAGAGCCATACATCGGGAGCAAAGTAGCCTACGACAGTGGAATCGCTGAATCCGAAGGGAGTCCTCTCCACATCGTCGATGTCGTCTTCCAGCCGGTGAGGGGCGACGATGGCAACGTTTGCGGCATTTTCGTCCAAGGCTTGGACATCACTCCCCAAGTGGCCCTTGAGCGACACCTGTCGCTCACCGAGGCTAGGCACCGTCAGATCTTGGACAGCGCACGCGACTACGCCATCGTGGCCACGGACCTAGAGGGGAACATCACGCTCTGGAACAGCGGCGCGGCAGAGACGCTGGGGTGGAGCGAGGGGGAAGTGCTGGGAAAACACGCTGACCTCTTTTACCTGGACGAGGATCGGTCATCCCGCCGGTTCGAGCACAACATGAAAGAAGCCCTGCTCAGCGGTGGACTGAGCGGTGAGCGTTGGTTGCGGTCTCGCGACGGGAAGAAAATTTGGGCGCACGGCGCCATGACCGTGTTGCGCGGCGAAGAAAACCAAGCCGTAGGCTACGTGGTCGTTTTTCGGGATCGCACGTCGGAGCGCGACGCTACCGAAGCCTTGGCGCAAAGCGAGCGGCGTCTGGGGGCACTGGTGGCTGCGGCCACCCAGTCGCTCTACTCAGTTTCCCCCGATTGGCAGCACGTGGAGCAGATTTATCGCCAAGGGGACATGGCCGAGCTCGTGGCCACTGGGGGCAACTGGCGTGAACAGCTGATCCATCCCGAGGACAGGCCAGAGGTGGAATTGGCCATCGCTCATGCCCGAGAGTTGGCTTCGCCGTTGGAGGTAGAACACCGCGCCTTGCTTGCGGATGGCTCGGTCCGCTGGGTCCAAATGCGGGCAGTCCCATTGACGGACAGCGAAGGGAACGTCAGCGAGTGGTTCGGTGCAGCCTCCGACATCACCGATCGCCGCGTGGCTCAAGAGCGTTTGCAGCAGTTGACCGCAACGCTTGAAGAGCGGGTGCAGGCCCGCACTGAAGAACTGATGGCAATGGAGGAGCGGCTGAGACAGGGCCAGAAGATGGAGTCCCTCGGTCAACTGACCGGTGGCATTGCCCACGATTTCAACAACATGCTCACCGCGGTCTCCATGGGCCTGGAGCTGTTGGAGATGCGCGTCGGCCAGGGCCGTCTGGAGGACTTGGGTCGCTACGTGGAGATGGCTCGAACCGGAGCAGACCGGGCTGCAGCGCTGACACAGCGGCTTCTGGCGTTCTCTCGCCGACAGACACTGGCACCGTCGGCCATCCACGTGTCGGCCATGGTGAACGGGATGCTCGACATCCTGTCCCGCTCCATCGGGCCCTCCATTGAAATTGAGACACGGTTGGATGCAGTGGAGGACGTCGTGCGGGTGGATGCTCCGCAGCTGGAAAACGCCCTTCTCAACCTGTGCATCAACGCGCGAGATGCCATGCCGGAAGGAGGGCGCATCTCGATTGAGACCGAGCTCTCACAGGTCGATGGCGGGCAGGCGGAGCGTTTGGCGCTCACGCCTGGCCCGTATGTTCGCTTGTCGGTCCGAGACACGGGAACTGGCATGGACGCGAGCGTTGTTGAAAAGGTGTTCGAGCCCTTCTTCACCACTAAGCCGATCGGGCAGGGCACGGGCTTGGGCTTGTCGATGATCTACGGGTTCACGCGCCAATCCGGCGGTCAGGTGGCGGTTGACTCCATCCCTGGGGTGGGGACCACGATGCACCTTTATTTACCGCAAAGCACGGCTGATACCGATGACCGAATCCAGGAAATGTCCGCACTTCCCCCAGCCACGTCGCCTGGTCGCTCGGTCCTTCTGGTAGAAGACGAGACCGCCATACGCACACTGGTGAAAGAGGTGCTGAGCAGTTTGGGCCACCGCGTGACGGAAGCTGCAAACGGCAGCGACGCCCTCACCGTGCTTGCCAGCGAAAGGCACTTTGATCTGCTGATCACGGACGTGGGCCTGACGGGCTCGCTCAATGGGCGGCAGGTGGCGGACGCAGGCCGGCAGCGGCGCCCGACCCTGCCGGTATTGTTCATCACCGGCTATGCAGCGAGCGTTGCGGTGGGGGCGGGCCAGCTCGAGTCTGGCATGGAGATACTTACCAAGCCCTTCGCGGCGGGGGAGTTGAAAAGAAGAGTGACCGAGTTGTTGCTGGAAGCCGTCAAAGCGTCGAACGAACCGTTCCCAGCAACTCCCGCAGCGTGAACGGCTTCTTGAGCAGCATGACGTCGTTTTGTAGGAAGTGCGGGTCTGCGCCCGACGCGCCCGCGTAACCGGTGACCAGCAGGACCCTCAAAGAAGGGTGGCGTGCCATGGCGTGCTCGGCGAGATCGCGCCCGTTCATCCCCGGCAGGCCCACGTCCGAGATGAGCAGATCGAAGGCGGGCTGCTGCGCCAGGCGCTCCACAGCCGATTCGGCGTCGCCCACCGCGGTGATGTCATAGCCGCTGTCTTTGAGAGCGTCCTGCGTCAATTCGCGGATGGCGACGTCGTCCTCTACAAGAAGGATGCGAGGGGTACGAGAGGCAGTCACGGCAAACCCGCTTGATCAAAAATTCGGGGGATCATGCAGGACGGGGAGTAAAGCGCTGGTGCATCCCCGTGATGACAGCAATCACTGGAAGGCGAGGGTGCCGTCGAGCCTTGACGCGGTCTTGGCGCGAGCGCTGGATACTCCATCCCGACCCCTTCCAGCCTGGACACTTCCGCTATGGCCCGATCCGCCCCCGAGCTGCCGGCAGCGTCGCCCCACGCTCTCCGCGTCGAAATCATGCCGTTGGAGTGCGGTGACACCGCGGTGATCGTCGAATTTGAATCCGAACCGCCCGCGTCGTGGCGAGCTCTTCTGACGAAGAAATTGACAGACGTGGAAGGACTTGAGCTGGCATCCGCTCAGTTTGAGGGGCGGGTTCTCTACGTGCTGGGGGCGGAGGGGGGACGGGGTGGCAGCGTCCACAGGGTGAGTCAATTGCTGCGGTATCTTCCCGGACATCCTGGACACTCGAACCTGTTGGACCAGCCTGTGGGCCGGGGCGTCCAGGGGGCGGAGCAGGCTGTAGCGACGCACGCATGAGCGTTTTTTTCCAAAAAACGAGTTAAACGCCCGGATGGGGAAAAAGCCGGTTTAGGTTCGATGAAGCTAGCATCCCCGATTGATCACGCAAGGCAGCTATGTACGTTGAGGTATACCATCGGGCCGGATTTTGGGCCCGGATCACAGGGGCGGAAGGTTGGCGCTGGCGGCTGGTGGCGCCACGCGGGCATGTCTTGATGGCTCCGAGGGAGACGTTCGCCAGTCGGCAGGCGTGCTTGGCGGCCTTGGCGCTGCTGCAGATCGGGCTCACTTCAACGGTCGATTCGACCGGAGATCCCTTGAAGGCTCTGGGCGCGGCCCCCTCACCGGGTCTCGCCCTTTCAACGCGATGACGGCCACCCCAGGTGGTGCAGGTCACGCTCACACCGCCGGCATCGAATGAGCACTGGGTCTGAGCCATCGGGGGCATCGTTTGAGTGTGACTTCCTGAGTCGCAGGACGAGCAGGGGCGGGATAGAAGGGATCAGTTGAGGCCGGGGGCGTTCGCGTGCACACTGCTTTTGAGCAGTCAGGGTTCGAGGGCCATGGGCACTTCCAAGCCGGCCAAAGATTTGAGACGGGTCACCTTGTCGTTGGGAGAGCGCGTTTACACCTCCGAGATCTGGCGGCTCAGTGAAAGCCGCTGGGTCCTCCTTGCGGTTGAGGTGCACGGCGTGGGCGGGCGCTCGGGTTTGGGAATCAAGGCACCTTCTTGCCTCCAAGTCTTGGAAGCGGGGGAGCGAATCGCGTCTGAGATTCTCGACCACCCCTCTGACTGATCGGGCGCTGGAGGGTTCAATCGACTGTATGGGTCCCAAGGACGGCAGATGAGCATTTTGAACGTTTTGCTGAGTGCTGACCACTTGGCTGTGACCGTCGATACCTTGGCGCAAGACGCGCAAACCGGGGCGCACTCAGAGGGCGCGAAGTTGCTTCTGATCCCCCAGCACAACGCAGTCTTGGCCACGCGTGGTTCGGCGCAGTTCTTTCTAAGAATCTACGAGCTCTGTCTCCAGGCCAGTTTTCGAGCGGACTTCACCCTGGAGCGGCTGTCCGGCGAGCTCGGCGGCGTGATTGATCGCCTCTGGCCGAACTACGTGAGCGCGGCTGCCGCCGCCGGCATACCCCCCAGCGCTATGCACACAGAGCTGGTCCTGGGCGGCTGGTCGGCGCAAGCCCAGCGCATGGTTGCCACTGCTTATGCCAAGTCCGAAGATCGCCATCCCGCTGTGGTGCAACCGCTGGTCGGAGGCTTGGCGTCACCAGGCGAGCCCCTGCGGAATCACCCAGCGGGCATGGGACGGGCCGAGTTGATGGCCGCAGGACGTTTGCAAGCCGCTTACCTCAACGGTGACAGCGAGCGGCCATTGGCGGGCGGACGGCTGTTGGCGGCAATTCTCTCAAAAGGCCAAGCAACCGTTTTGGATCTGGGAAGTCTCTAGCGATCAGGGCAAAGCGTCGATTTGCTCGGCCACAAACCTCAATCCATGACGCAAGCCAAGCAAATAGTCTGCGTTGGAGCCTGGCTGCGGAGGCACATGGTTGTCGACGATCATGGGCATCAGGTGGGCCCATGCCAGGCGCACGGCGGTGGGATTGGCGGAACTGGCCACCAGAGCCCGGACCGCATACTCCAGCGCGCTGGACTTGCCCTCTGCATTGGAAAGGCGCTTCTCGCACTCGCTCAACCGGCGCTCCAATTTCACCAACGCATCCGTCTCACCCTCGTGCATACCCGGTTTCCTTTGACCGGCCACCGAATCGCGGCCCTGCAGCAGTGTGGCCCTGTGCTCGAGCGTAGGAAACCGCTGAGCGTTCAGTCTTACTGCCCCGGCACTCGACCTCTTAAGGCCCGCTCATAGCGGGCAGCGCTTCGATCAACGCTCGCCCCCCGCGGGCGGTGGAGCTGGGTGGCAGAGCTCCTCCAGCCTCGCTCGGGCCACCGCTTGGCGATTGTCACAGAGCGGGCACGTGAGCACAGCGGCGCCGTTCAAGTCCAGAAGGCCGTGCCCTGGCACCAACCGCAGTTGTCGGCCGCACTCCAAGCAAGCGCAGCTGACCCGCGTGACCTGCAAGAGTAAGCCGTCGGCCCGCAGCACTCCTTCAACCTGATCGATGAAAAAACGTCCAATGTTGGGCATGAAGATGAACAAAAGGCTGAACCGGACGGAACCCGATGATGCACCGCGCCATCCCGAAAGGAATCTAGGATGAAATTTGAATTCTGAAGAATTCAGCTGCCGCCTCGTCCCCGCAGGCGGCTCTCTCGATACATGAGCAGGCCCGACTATTGACGGAGAAGGAACAGGACCAAAAGGCGCGCTGTGCCTGACAGTCCTCGGCACAGCGAAAGGGGCCGAGCGGCGTTCTTGGAAAGCGCTGAGCAAATACGTTCGCCAGCAAAAAGCCAGACCGGCGGTTAGTCAGTTGCGACCACTGCTGAGGGTGTGCGTCACACGTTGGCCTAGAGAGGCCAGTTGCTAGGGGTGCCGATCACGACGATGCCCTGAACTGCCGGGGCGTCACCTAGGGCGAGGGGGAGTCACCCCGTTGGTTCGGCGGCGCCAACTGGGGTCAGCGCCATGGCGGAGAGTTTCACGATTGTCGCGCCCATCGGACGCATGGACATCTTTCTACGGCGAAGGTCAAGCGCCAGTGAACGCGCTTGTGTTAAACCGCGCGAGAGGCCTACCCAACCTGGATGGCGGCCAGAGCGTCTTTGGTTGAGAGAGGGCGGCCGTAATGCCATCCCTGCCCGATGGCCTCGGGCGCGATCCGGTAGAGAAGTAGGTCTTGCTCTTCTGTTTCGACGCCTTCTGCAATGACATCCAGCCCAAGCTCACGCGCGATGCGATACATCCCTGGCAACACTGGCCGCAGGGGTGAGTCCTCGTTGACAGCGGCCACGAACATGCGATCGATCTTGATTCCTCGAAACGGCGACTGGGCGAGGTGAGAGAAATTCGCGCTGCCTGTTCCGAAGTCGTCGATCAAGAATCGGTATCCCAGAACCGAAAGGGCCTGCATGTTGCTCTTGGCAGTTGCCGACACGAGTTCTTCCCGCTCGGTGATCTCGATGCGGATTTGCTCGGGCAACACCCCAAAATCGTTGGCAATGCTGCTGATGTAGCGAACGATGCACTCTTGGGCCATGTCCACGGGCTCGGCATTGATGCTCACGTAGAGGTTCCTATGCTCCCGCAGCGCGGGGGCGAGGTCATTCATGGCACGAGCCAACACGTATCGAAAAAGATCCGGACTCAGGCCGAGCCGGTGGGCGATGGGCACGAAGACGGCCGGCGGGATTTCATCGTCTCCCGGCGGACGCCAGCGACTGAGAGCTTCAAATCCCACGAGCTCCCGCGTGCCAATTCGACGCAGTGGCTGGTAGGCCAGTTCGATCTCGCTGCGCTTCAGTGCAAGCACCAACCGTTGCTGGATGGTTTGCCGAGCCGTGATTTGGTGTTTGATCAGCAAGAACGCGAGCAAAAGCCCTACCGAGGCACCCGCTGCCAGGATGGTGGTGAGCAAAGCCGAGGGCAGTTCGGACACCACGTGCCTAGGGCTGGTAACGAACGCGCAAACGTCGGCCACCCGGCTGCAATGTTGAGCTTGGACGAGAGACGGGGTGCCGACGCGGCTGGTCGGGGACAACGTGCGGAATGTAAACGATCGGTCCTTCGTTTCGATGCTAATGGAACTGCTGCGCGCAGGGTCCAAGCTCTCGAAGGCAGACGGGGAGGACACGGTGAACGTGTCGCCTTGGGCGATCAGATTGGACCCGGTGTAGGGGGAGCCAACGAGATCCGATGCGTGCCAAAGCCGGACAGCGCCGCTGGAGAAGCGTGGGGCGGGGAGGGTGTAGGGGCGCGAGCGCCCCCAGAGAGCGCTGCAGACAAGGCGTCCGTCTCGGATGCGGCCGATGTCGCTCATGTAGCTGGAGCGGAACGCGATCTCTTTCAGTGAGTCAATGTCGATAGTCGAGCAAGGCGGTTGTCCAATGCGAGAGGCTTGTTCGGCCGCGACGCGCCTTGCAAGGGATATGGACTCCGAGCGCGCGACCGCGGCTTCCGCCACGGCCTCCGCCCCTTCCTTGTCACGCACGTAGAGGATGGCTTGGGCGACGGCGAGCATCGCCAGAAGGCACACCGCCGTGGCTCCTACGACGGTTAAGACGTAGCGAAGCCGATCTTTTCGAACGCTCAAAGCAACCCCCGATCTGACACGCGCCATCGCTTCGCTGGGCTTTGCGCCTCAATTACCTGGTAAGAGGCATATCGGCAAGCTGCCCATGAACTTCAGCCCTAACCCCACTGGCATGCAAGCCCTGATCGAATAACCATACACCTGCGCCTGAACTGTACAGCTGACGGACGCGAGCCAGGGGTCCGTCAGCGGTGACATCTGCGCCGCTTTTAATCACAGATGATCACTGATACATGCACCGTCTGGTGCGGAGGCTTGGTCCTGGCCAAGCATGCGAAGCAGGCATGCCTTCTCCGCCGGGCCACGCCATGCCCCGCTGCTGTGGCGCAAGAGGCAGACGGACGGGAAGTGGTCAGCGGCGCCTACTTTGCTGCAGCGGGAGCGCTGGGCTGTTCTTTGATCAGCCAAGCGAGAAAAGCCAACCTATTTGGGAGAATTTCAGGTCGAACGCCCAAGCGCAAATTGCATTCGAATTCGTCGAAGTAAGCCATTCCAGCCGTGAACTCGGCATTGTTTGGTCGCATCGACTTGGCCCTGGCAAGCGGCTCATCGACGGCACCGCTACAACACGCCTTCAACATCTCCATCAGCTGCGACTTACCCAGCTTGGTGAGTCCAAACTGGGCTGGCTTGCCTGGCTGGAACCAAACCAGGTCTTGGTCGCTCAAAGCGGCCAGCCGCGTCTGCGAGGGACGGAAACCTTGGGCTGCCATGCACAGGTCGGCGAAGTGTTCCAGATGAGCGGTCATAGCAGTCATTGTCTTCGCTCATACGAGGCCGTGCGCCACTGTGATGCCCTCAGACCGAGAGCGCAAGCCTCGCCACGTTCAGCGTTGGCTGAGGCCTGAAAGCCAGTAAAGGCGGTAGCGGCTTCCCGACAGCTCGAGCACTCCCTAGCTAGCGCCCCGGCCAGCGAGCACCGAGCGGGGTGGGGATGCCCATGGATCGATGACCACCATGCTCAGACCGGCAGGTCGCCCAGGGTTCATGAGGGGGCTGCTACGGTTCGCCACCTTCGTATGCGTCTCAGCTGATCGAACCCATGGCCTCGCCTGAAGAACTGCGGCCTCCCTTCTCCATGAATTCCAATGATCAGCAGCGTTGTTCTTAAGAAGCTCCCCTTGAGCGATGGTGCGAGCGTTTGTACCTGGCGTACCACGTTCAAGGGCAAGGTCTTCTACACCGCGTGGGGGGTAGGAACCCCTGCAATGGAGCATGTCTCTGAGCGGACGGCGGTGGCTAAGCGTGCGCTTCAGGATCAGGCTGACCAAGCGGGCATGCAGCACCAGCACGATGTGTTTGTGAGAACCCCCTACGCCGCAGGAATCAGCATCCATTCCACGCTCACGGAGGCCTACCACCACGAGGCCGTGTTTTTCCTGTGCGCTGATCCGGCGGTTGAGCAAGAGCTCATTGCATTTTTGAAGGTTGTGGGGTCGTAACGCATCGCCTTAACCCCAACGCTTGCAGATCGCTGGGGACGTCTTGGTTTAGTGATCACATCGTGCCCACCGGACGTGGATCTAGCGGCGGACCCAACGCAGGCACCGGGCGGTCGTGGCTCAGTCTGTCTACCGGGAGCAGTCTGTAAGGTCACGCCCGGCCCGATATGCAAACTTGACAGCGCTACCTGGCGCTTTCGTATGATCGCCAAAGTCATTTTCCTTGGGGGGACGAATGTACTTTGAGGTCTACCGCACAAGCGGGTGGATGGGCTGTGTGCCGTTGGGGAAAAAGTGGCGTTGGCGCCTGAAGTCGATCGATGGCACGACCCTGATGCAATCCCGTGAAACGTTCGACGACCGATCGGGATGCTTGGGCATGATCACCTTGCTTCAGTCGAACAGGTGCCATGTCGTAGACGCTGAAGCGGGGCGCGTGCTGCGCCGCGAGGGTGCAGACTGGTTCGACGATGGGGACGTCGGGCGCTTGATTCCCAACAGCCGCTAGCTTTGCATCTCTCTTCTGTTCGCTCGATGGTTAGTGAAACGGCCGGTGGCCTTCCCGTCCATTAAGCCGCACGCTGCTGGCAGCCGGGAGTTAAAGTGCCTCTCGTCGGAGCAGAGTCGAAGCCTTCGGGCGTCGACACCGTCTATGGCGCTTCCACTAATCAGTCAGCACGGCTTAACACGGTGGCGGTGGGGTCGCTCTCCGACGTCGACGCCACGCCAGAATTTGACCTGTGACGGCTGTAGCCAGCAACAAGGCATTGGTCACGACAAAGACTGTCGAACCAAGCAGAGCACTGTAGATGGTGAACAAAATAGACGCGGTCATTTGCCCGATAAAAAGCCACTTCGAGACGGATTCCGGGTTGGGTGACCGCCACTGCTTGACCATCTGCCGGATCAGCGTAGCGATAAGCACTATCGTCGCGGTCCATCCAAGAAAATCCGGGTTCATAGATTTGCCATGATCGCTTCTCAAGACCTGTCCAAGTTGCCAACGTCGGCAACTTGGCGGGGTGAAAGAGCGATTCAAAACGTGTGATGCCGGCCTGCCCAGCCCTGGTGTACACGAGCGACGCGCGCATCACGGGTAGAATTTCGCCGGGTCGCTCAGCTGCTTTGCAAATTGCCCCCTCTGGTAGACCGGCAATTCCACCGGTGGCGCGTAGCAGGCCAACAGGTCGATCTGCTTCTTTCGAGCGAACGCGGGCTTCTTGTGGAAGTACGCGTCGTGCAGCACCGGAACCTTCTTGCTGATGCTGTGGCCGGTCAACAAGGCAATGTCCTCGTCGGGCGCGCCTTTGTGGTGGAGCTCCGTGGCGATGGTATGGCGAAACGCATGCAGGCCGATTCCCTTCCCAAAGCCCAAGCTCTTCAGGTAGGTGCTGAACTGGTTGAGCGCCCCTTGGCTGTAGCGCTGGTTCGACTCACCCGTCTTGCGATTCACGCCGGCCGTGAGATGGGGAAACAGCCGGGGATGGCCGCACGCCCGGATATCCTCCACAAAATCCAGGAAGCCCGCCTCGAGCACTGGGGAAGGGATGGGGAGGGTCCGAATGGCTGATTTTCCTTTGAGGCGTTGCCGGCTCCGATCGCGGCTCTTGTGCGCGAGGTCGGGATCGACGGTCTTCCGGATACGGATGCACCAGACGCCGGCCTCTTGTACGACATCTGCCAGCTTGAGCTGAGCGATCTCGTTGATGCGTGCTCCCGTGTAAAGTCCAAGCACGGGAAGCCACCAGCGGTGAGGGTATTTACTAGCCCATGGAACGTATGTCTCCGCGTCGAAGATGCGCTGGAGATCTGCATCGTCGAACAGGCGCTCTGGCTTGTTTGGATCCACGACCAAGTCTTTCTTGATCTCGTCGAAGGCGACCATTGGCGAGGCGCCGATGGCATTGGATTTCTTGAGCTTTGTGAAGAAGGTCGACAGGAAGCGCCGGTGCCTCTCAAGAGTGGCAGGCGCCGGTGGGGCCACGTTGAGTTGCTTTCCACGCGCGACCGCTTGGTCATAGGTGAAGCCGCGGTACTCAGGATCGGACAGCAGACGGTCTGGCGCCCAGCGAATGAGATCCCACAAGTTGTAGATGTGAGCGTGGTCGATACGGGTGACTGGTATGTCCCCACAGGTCATTAGAAGCAGCCGTAGGGTGCGGGCGGTGGCCTCGACTGTCTCTTTGGCGAGGCAGCTGTAGTCGCTGCGATTGCGGATGTAGTCGTCGATCTCCACTGAAAGCGATCGCCCGGGTGTGCACACAGGCAGCGGCTCGGGATACCGAGTGCCATTCTTTGTGGAGCGTGCGCGCCGGGTGCGCTCATAGGCGGCATTGAGGATCTCTTGGGCCTGGATCGCGGCCTCTCGGCTGTTGATCACCAGCTTTCCGATGCGGAACCTGCCGATCCGGATATCGGATATCTCCAGCGAGCCGTTAGGATCGTCCAAGTAAGGTTGGAGGGGAATTGCGGGTTGAGTCAGGGGCATTGCGGGCTTCCATCGTTTCGATGGAAGTACGGATAAACTAGGCTGAGAAATCGTCAATAGAATTGGGTCAGCCGTGTACCACCCGTAGGCATCTACTGCGGGCGCCGATTATTGGTTCTTCAGGGAAAGAAAATTACGCGGGCAATGGAGGGCTTCAGTTCTTGTAAATCAAGCGGTTGCGTAGAAAAGCGCAGTTTGCAATCGTAGTTATTACCGTACTGTTTAATTTCTTTAAGCTAACAACTCGCTCTGAGGTGCTAGTTTAGTTCTGTACGGCTGATAAACGACACGGGAATGGATGGCTGAGAAATCCCTTAGGAGGAGGAGCTGTAGGGCAACAACCAGGTTCGTTGTTAGTGATTGCGATCCTCTTCGCCCGCCGGGAGTCAGAGGTGGAACATCTACTGAGCCAGAGCTGCGCGACGAGCACGTGCGTATGAAGGACACCGATCAGTTGATCCGGGACCTTTCGATGATCACGGAGGGCGGGGAGAGCGTACTGGGTGCCGTTGATACGGTGCAGCCCGCTCGGTTGGGGATCGTCTCGGTCCATGGCTGGTCGAGAGTGGCGTCAGTGGCCCAGGACGGGGCGGATGCGGCCCGGCTGCTGGTCCAGCATGCGGACACGGGGCAGGCGTCGCAGCGCTCTTTTGCAGGGGCCATGAAGGCATTGGTGGCCACAGGACAGGTCAAAGCATCCAATGAAGCGTATCTTTAGGACCGCAACGCTATCTCAACCGACCGCGGAGCCCCTCGGTAAGCTGGTGGAACTTACTAATTTCGCATGGAGGGCGAGCAGTCCCTGGGAGTTCTATGAACGATGCGATGGAGCCTTTCGACGCCTTCTCCCAGACTCTTCGCGCCTGTCGGCGCGGAGAAATGTCTCCAGAGCACTTGGCGCAGTTGGCGCAGAAGGCACGGTTCACCTTTGCTTCTCGGTTGGGCCCGACCCGGGCCTTTCGGGTGAGGCAGGGACGACCTCAGCTCGCGTTTTTAAGGCTGTTGGTCGCATGCTCACGGTGTACGGCCATCGCACCGCAAGGCGAGCATTCCACTTATCTAGTCTTCACTGAAGTTAGCCAAGCCGTGGAGGCCGCCGAACTGGCGGGGGTGTTGTACGGGACCGAGCAGCCTTGTTGGTATGAAGAGGACTCCCCGGTGTTGGTGGGGGAGCAGTTCTTTTGCTGTTCGGAATGCGGTGCATATTGGCGTCTCCAGCTCGCTGAGCACAGCCAGAGAGGCAGTTGGGAGCGAATCGCATGATCAGGTTTAAATTGGTGTCCAGGAGTTGCAAACGGCCATGTTGGCCATGGGCTGCGGCCCTCATTTGGGCCTCCACCGCCGGAGTCGCTTCGCCGGTGGCACAAGAGCTGCGCGCTGAGCTTCTGCGGATGAAGGATGCCGATCAGGCGGTCCGAGCCCTTCCCCTGACCACCGAGGGCGAGGAAAGGGTGCTCAGTGCCGTTGATGCGGTGCACACCGCTCGACTGAAGGCGATCGTCGCGGCCCATGGCTGGCCGATCGTGGCGCAGGTGGGCCAAGACGGGGCGGACGCGGCCTGGCTGCTGGCCCAGCATGCCGACAAGGATCCGGCGTTCCAGCGCTCCGTTGCGGAAGCCATGGAGCCCTTGGTAGCGACGGGGCAAGTCAAAGCGTCCAATTACGCCTACCTCTGGGACCGCACCCACGATCCGCAGCGCTTTGGAACGCAGGGACGTTGTGCGGCCAGGGGGCGTTGGGAGCCCCGCACCGTCGAGGCGCCTGAGAAGCTTGAGGAGCGTCGCGCTCAAATGGGCCTGACACCCATGGCGGACTATCAAGCGATGGTCTCCAAGCACTGCGAGCAGTTTGGGCGTTAAGATCGAACCAGCAGTTGGGGCACTGCGCGCGGAGAGGCATGGGTGAGGCCTGCTTTTCTGAAATAGACGTTGAGAGCCCCAGACAACTGCGGTAGGCCAGCGTGGTGTCGCAGGGCTTGCTGGTGGGCAACTACTTTGCGGGGGATGGACCCATGAGCGTTGTCGTAGGTGGTGCGAAGAGGCTGCTTTGGACGGCGCTGGCGGTGGGCGTTCTCGCCGCGCCAGTGGCTGCGAGCAACTTGGAGGCGGCATCGCTCACCCCGGCTGCAGTCTCGAACCCGGTGGACATCCCCTTCGAGCGTTTCACGCTGCCCAATGGGCTGCGTGTCATCGTGCACACCGACCGGAAGGCGCCCATCGTGGCGGTCCACCTGTGGTACCAGGTGGGCTCCGGAGATGAGCCTGCCGGTCGGACCGGTTTTGCGCACCTCTTCGAGCACTTGATGTTCCGAGGCACCGAGCACTACCGCGACGCCTACTACGGGCCGTTGCAGCGCGTGGGCGGCACCGACGTCAATGCCACGGTCACGCCGGAGCGCACCAACTACATGCAGGTGGTTCCATCCACTGCGCTGGACCTGGCGCTCTGGATGGAATCCGATCGCATGGGGCATCTGCTGGGTGCCATCGACCAGAAGGCGCTGGATACCGAACGGGGCATTGTCGATAACGAGAAACTGCAGCGGCGCGGCGTGCCTTACGGGCTCGTATGGGAGCAGCTTTCTCGGTCAAGTTACCCGCCGGGGCACCCGTACCATCATTCGACCTTCGGATCTGCACGCGATCTGCAAGCGGCTACTCTTGCCGACGTCCAGGACTGGTTCCAGTCTTGGTACGGTCCCAACAACGCGGTGCTGGTGCTGTCAGGTGATGTAGCCGTTGAAGAGGCCAAGAAGAAGGTTGAGTCCTATTTCGGGCATATCCCGCCGGGACCTGAGGTAAAAAGGGCTTCTGTGGACGTTGCCAAGCGGGCTTCTACCACCCGGGAAACGCTGTCCGATCAGGTCGCGCAAGCGCGTGTTCACCGGACATGGAACATTGCAGCTCGTGGGACGTCGGACTTTGATCAGCTTCGGGTCTTGGCTCACATTCTGGGAGGAGGCAATGCCTCGCGGCTGGGCAAGCGCCTGGTGCACTCCGATCAGCTTGCCACTGACGTCACGGCTGAGGCAGGGGGGCAGCTTGGATCGCGCTTCATGATCGTCGCCAACGTGCGCGATGGTGTCGACCCGTCGGCCGTGGAAACCGCCATCGAGGTGGAGCTTCAGCGTCTGCTGAAGGAAGGTCCCACCCTCGATGAGGTGCAACGTGCGCGGACCGCGATGCGGGCCGAGTTCGTGAAGAGTATCGAGCGCAACGGAGGGATGGACGGAAAGGCAGAAGTGCTCGCCGCCTGTGAGGTGTTTGAAGGCGATGCAGGCTGTTACCGGCGATCCGGCGACGTGGTGGCATCGGCCACGCCCGACCAGCTGGTTCGCGTCGCTCGCCGCTGGCTGGGGCCGGGCGATCACGTCCTGACGGTTATTCCGGGAGCCCGCGCTGCGTTTGCTGAAGAGGCGGAACCGGCTGACGCGGTGTCCCACGCGCGAAGCCCAAGCGAAACCCATCGCGCTGCAGCACCGGGCGTGGATCGCAGTGCAGGGCCGCCGTTTCCTGAAAGCTATCCGGAGTTGAGATTCCCTGCGATCGAGCGGGCGGCGCTGTCGAACGGCACCCACGTGATCCTGGCTCGACGGGAGGACGTCCCGCTTGTTCGCATGTCCTATCAGTTCCCGGTGGATCCCGGGGCGACTGCGGGTCTGGCAGACATGGCGTTCAGCATGCTGGCGGAGGGGGCCGGGGATTACGATGCCTTGGCGTTCGCGGCGCGCGCTGAATCGCTGGGGGCGGAGCTGGGTTCCAGTGTCGACGTGGGCAGCGGCGCGGTGACCCTGGTCGGTCTCAGAGACACGCTTGACGATTCGGTCGCGCTGTACGCGCACATGCTGCGCCGGCCGCACTTTGGGCCGGCAGCGATGGATCGCATGCGTGCCGCCAAGGTGGGGGCGCTTCGAGAGGAGGCGGCCAACCCACAGCGCCTGGCCACGAGCCTGTTCCCTGCGTTGCTGTTCGGGCTGGATCATCCTTACGCCCAAGCCTTCAATGCACAGGGCACCGTGGCCTCCGTTGGGGCTTTGCGCCGCGATGACCTCGTGGAGTTCCACCGCGCCAGGATCCGGCCGGAGCGGGGCACGCTGGTCGTGGTCGGGGATACGACGCTCCAGGAGCTGGTCCCAGTCCTTGAGAGGCATCTGGGGGACTGGCGCGGGTCGGGGGGGATCCCTGAGGTGCGCATCGACGACCGCCTGCCCGCGCAGCCGAGGCCACGGGTGTTTCTGGTCGACAGCCCTGGCGCTCTGCAGGCCACCCTGGTGGCTGGGCAGCTGGTCGCGCCAAGTTCAGCCCCCCAGACGTTGGCCTTCGAGGTCGCCAATTCCGTCCTGGGCGGATCGCCAAGTGCGCGCCTCAACATGAATCTGCGAGAGGCCAAGGGCTGGTCCTACGGCGTGATCTCCAGTGCTGCCAATGCCCCGATAGCGCGACCTTGGCGAGTGGTGGCGCCGGTGCAGTCCGACCGCGTAGCGGAGGCCATGGCGGAGATTCAGCGCGAGATCGTGGAGTACGCGTCCGGACCGGCGCCTGCCAAGCAGGACGAGGTTGCACGCTTCCGGGACAGCCAAGTGCGGCGTCTGGCTGGCGGTTTCGAGACTCGGGAGGCCGTCGCCTCGGAGATCGCAGACATCGTGCGGTTCGGCCGGCCAGACGATTGGACCAGACAGCGCAGCAGCGCCCTCCGTCAACTCGGCCTCAACGAGGTCCGGGCCGCTGCCGCCGCGCTGGATGCCGGCAGGTTGACGTGGGTCGTGGTGGGGGACTTGTCCCGGGTCGAGGCGCCCGTGCGTGCCATGGGACTGGGCGAGGTGATCGTGATCGATTTGCAAGGCGCGCCGCTGCAAAACGGGAAAGCCCGGTCGGGCGGGAGTGGAGTGAACTAGGCGCGGCAATCGGGTCTAGATTGCTTGCAAAGATCTCAGATAAGAAGATTTGTGTGCAATGCGTCTTAGGCGTTCCGGCGGGCAAATGGGCCGCTCTGAGGAATTAGTGGCATAGGTCGCCCGGCCGGGGTGGTAGCACCACAGTTGAATTGTTTGCCCAAGGGAGGGGTATGAACAATTACACGGTCTACTTGCTGCGTGAGGACATCAAGACGGACTACGACGCAATCGCCGTCCAAGTTGCCGGCATTCCCGTAGTCGATGGTGCCTCCCACTACGGGACACTGTTCGTGAAGCCGACGGCACCACGGGAGCCGAAGTGGTCTCCCTTGTTCACGCCCTTTGTGGACAAGAAAAAGCTTGGACATGTCCAGTCCTCCGCGGCCGTCCTCATCGTCCCTGTGGGCAAGCGACTTTTCGCCGTTACGTTTGGCCAGGGAAGGCATCTACTAAAGCCCGAGGCTTTTGAAGAGCGGTTTGGGCTGCTCGTAACACTGAACTCCGTGCGGCAGGACGCTCTACGTAGTGTGGATAAGCGCGCCTTCGTGGATGACCAAAACAGCCGTGTGCAAACCAGCCAAGCATCTGCTGCCTTGGAATTCGGTATCGATATCGAGCGCGACCTTATTCGGGGCATCGTTGGCTATCCCGATGCGCCTGAGATGGGGCGCCGGCTGTCCGGATCGGATGCCCTCAATTTCACCAGCAAAGTGGATATCCCGGAGCTGAGAAGGCAGCTGCGCCGCTATCTTCGGGCCTACTCTTCCACCGATTACAAGGAGAAGTTTCCTTGGGTTGACCAGGTTCGCCAGCTAAGGCCCAAGGGTCAACGTGCAGTCGAGCTAGACGCCCTGCTGGTGGAGAAGCTAAAGATCGCTTGGCAGCAAGGTGGGCGGGTAGAGGGTTGTTGGCTTGCTATTCCTGATGTGGTGGACTGGACCCGCATCGCAGGCTTCAAGTTCACCCGCAAGAAGAGCGAAGGCATGTCTTCGGATCTCCACCTGCCTGGCCTCGTGCAAGCATATGCGGATGCAGAGCCGAACATTGAGTTCTTGCGATCCCGGCAGGCATTCGCGGTGGATGAGGAGCAATGGACCGTAGAGGACTGGCAAATCTACCGCTGCATCCACTGTGAGCTGGAGGATGGTGGGAAATCTTACGTGCTCTCGGCAGGGAACTGGTTTGAGGTCCATGATGATTTTGCCGCAAGCATCGAAGAATTCTATGCGAACATCACCAAGTTTCCTTTAGAGCTGCCGATCTACAACCACGACGATGAGGCGGCTTACAACCAGGCCCTTGTGGACGAGAGCAATGGGGCGTGGTGTTTGATGGACCGCAAACTTCTCAACGTGGGCGGAGTGCACGACAAAGTTGAGTTCTGCGATGTCTATGGGGCTAAGACTCTCTTGCACATAAAGCACTACGGCAGCTCCAGCGTGCTAGGTCACCTGTTCAATCAGGGATTGGTGTCAGCCGAGTTGCTTAAGTCAGAAAAGAGCTTCGTGCAACTCGCCAACGAGAAGATCGATCCGGCTCATGCGCTGGACCTTCCGGTTGACGTCCCGCGTGACGTCACAGATTACAAAGTGGTGTTCGGTGTAATAAGCCAGTCTGAAGCGCCAGGACTGCATCTGCCATTTTTCGCCAAGGTTGTGCTCAAGTCTGTATGCACGCGCATCCTCGAGCGTGGCTTTGGAGAGGTCATGCTTGCCAAGATCTCTGTCGATCAAGACAAAGTTAAGGTGAAGAAACTGCCGCCTGGTAAGAAGCCAGCGAAGCGCGGGCAAAGGATGGCACGGGGCGGCCACTGAGTCGCTTCAGCTGCCAGTGTTGCCCTATTCGGGCCTATTCGGAGTGCATTGTTCGAGGAGTGAGTATGACCAGGGAAAATCAAGCTGTGCAGAAGTCTGCCATCCCACCTGAAACGGATCTGGAGGGCCATCAATGGCCCGAGGCAGTCCGTTTTATCCCGTATATGGGTGACCATTACTGGGAGGGGATAGACGGCCAGCGAGTGCTCTTGCTGGGCGAGTCGCATTACCGGAGGGAGGGGGTGAGCGATGCCCTCGGAGTGACCCGTCCCTTCACTCAAGACCATTTCCGAGAGATGGCCTTGCCGGTTCGGAACGGCCGTGACGGACCCTTCTTCAAGGCGCTCGATCTGATCCTCACCGGGCGGCAGGACTTCAAACTCCAAGACGCCGCCGAGGCTTGGAGGCGCGTGGCATTCCTGAACATATCCCAGGCGTTCGCAGGTTCCCAGGCAAATCACAGGCCGCGAAATCAGGCGCTGCGCGACGGCGGGGACGTATTGGTTCGAGACATTTTGCCGCTGCTTCGGCCGGACGTGGTGCTGGTGCTTGGCCGCACCGCTTGGCGGCTCTTCAGGCATGGTGAGGTGGCAGAGGGGCTAAAGCCCTTCACCGCCAAACAGGTGAATCGAGTAGAGAGCAAGCGACGTTACATCGAATCCCGAGAAGTCTGGTCCCTAGACTACGCGGGAGGATCCGCCCTGATGACGTGGGTCTACCATCCATCGTGGAACGTAGATACGTGGCAGGATCGGGCGGGAGCGCTGCGCCACCTCATCTCACTTGCGGAACAGCACTGAGACTGTCGGGCCGCCCTGGGCAGAATGGGGGAGGGCAGGCAGTGGCAATAAAGAACGAATTAGTTTATCTCGTTAGGGTGTATTGACAGTCGTGACGGGATGTTGCAGCTTTGTGTGGCTGTTCCCTCTCAATGAAGGAGTCAAGTTATGTCGATTAAGCCTGGCCCGAAGCCGATAGCTCCCTCCACTGGCCAGCCGGATAAGCGTCGACGGGACAACAAGGAAACTCCCGGGAATACGCCGGACTTGAAACCTCACAAGCATAAGACTGGCAAGTGAACTAAAGCGAATTGGTCTTGGGGTGCCAAGGCAAAGAAGCAGAAGGTTGGCAATCGGCCGACGCCGCACTGGCGTCGGCCTTTGTTGTTGTGGCTTGTCCGTACCGTTTAACCGCTGCGCGCGCTGGGTTAGAAGAGGTGGCCGTGATCGATTCACAACGCGCCTTCGCAGAGGGAGCAGGCCGGCAGAGAGCGCGGACAAGCCAGGTCGGGTGACCCTCGGAAGGCAGTCTAGTCAATCCCGCCGCGCCGGTGGGTCGGGTGCGTTATGAGACTGATGTGCCTTTGCCTGAAGCAGGTTGAGCGCAGGAGAGGCTCTGCAGCTTGGCACTCGGTGGCGTAGCGTTGCCAGGCATTGAGCTGGCGTCGCCGCTACTTACTTTTTAATGTCGCGCGACTGGTGAGTCCGCGCGCTCCAATGTCTATTTGTTCATCAATGTGAAATTTTAGTTGGTCTGCTTGTGTTCTTTGAGCAACCTGAACGAGCTACGACAGACGGCTGGGCACTTGAGTAGAATGGCATTGAATGCTACAGGTGTACCTATGACAGACATGGCGCTCCACACTGAGATGGAAGACGAGCAGGCGATGAAGTCCGTCCTGCGGCGGCTGGCCATGCCCGCTTCTGTGCTTTCTTATGACGTCCGAGTCGATGAGGATTCTTCGGGTGAGTCGGCGTTATGGGTCTATTTAACCGTTGATGACAAGACCGTTGCTTCTAACACGAAGAAGCTGAATGAGCTTCGTAGTTTTATTTCAGCGATGCAGGAATCAGCTTTGCATGACGGCGTATCGCGTTGGCCGTATGTTGAGTTCCTTAAAAGGCGCTAGTGGCTTATAGGCAGAGTCGAGGGAGCGATGGGACTGCCGCAAGATTTGCTCAAGCAGGCTAGACATCTTGCCACTAAGGAGAAGAAGCGGCCGCAGCAGGCCAATCTAAGGCGGGCCGTATCGTCTGCTTACTACGCGCTTTTTCATCTTTTGTCGTCGGAAGCCGCTTCTCGTATCACTCCGCTTCAACCGGCGGGAATGGCTAAAGTTGTGCAACGGGCTCTGACCCATGGTGACATGAAAAACGCCGCGAAAGGTATCGTTCTTAACCCTCCGGCGCGCCCCTATCTAATGCTACTCGGAGCGGCAGGGCCAGTCCCGGCCGACCTGGCCTACGTGGCCCGTACCTTTGTCACGCTGCAGGAGCAGCGCCACTCTGCCGACTACGATGTTTCAAAGACTTTTCTGAAGTCTCAAGTCCTAACTCAAGTCAAAGACGTCGAGGATGCATTCAATAAGTGGGCCGCTGTTCGAATGAGCCCTCACGCTAACGCACTTCTGATGGCATTTTTTCTTTGGAAGCCACTTAGCGGTCGCTAGTTATCACTTTTACTCGCGGCTAGAACGCGCGAGCGAGCCACGTGATGGCTTCTTCCAAATCCAGCTTCAAGGACGCGTAGGAGCGCCTCAAAAGACGTGGAGGAAGGAGGCAGTCCCACTTCTGCGTGACCAGATTGTTCGCAGAGTGGAGAAGGCGTTCTGGCGATGGCAATGGCATCTGCGATACCCGCCCGAGCATCTTGATCACGTCATCGTTACTTCTGGCTCCCTTGGAGATCTCCACACCCAGCCTGCCTGCCTGAGAAGTGAATCCCTGAGCGTTCAAGAGGCAAGCGATGGCTTCATTTGCAGAGTCTCCCAGCCACGTCAGCAGCAAGGCGTCGCTGCCTTGGTCTGAGAGAATCTTCCCGTCGAGGCTCAATTGACGGTAGGCGCTCTGCGCCTCCTGCAGGAAATGAGAGGCAGTTGGGTCCAGGAAGTCGGGCTTGATCTGCTGCTGATACAACTCACGCATCTTTTGGCGAACCCGCGTGTGGACCTGTCCCCCCGTTCCATTGAAAGGAGGCGGGGTGCCGCCTTTCGCTGCCCCCACGTAGATGGTCTTTTGGGCATCATCGACCTGCTCCACGAGCCAGGTGCGACCGCCAAACAAGATACGCTGACCGACGGTCAGCAGTTGGGACACCGGGAGCGTGCCTAGCGCCTTGCCTGCGGCCACGATCCGGAACTCTTCTTCGACGCTGAAAGCGGCGTAGAAGGTGTAGTGGTTGACCAACTTGTCGCCGACCGGGCCGTGGAGCAGCAAGCCGGAGCCGTCCTGAATCAGAACTTGTTCTTGTCCAAGGTGGCGAAGCAACTCTGAGAACGCGTCTTGGGACAGCCCGTGGAACGGTGCCTGATCTGCGCAGAGCAACTGGTAGGCTTGGGCTGCCTTGAGTCCGCCGTACTGGGCAATGGAGGAGAGCAACTGCTGAACCAGCGTCGAGAGGTGTAGCCCGTTGACCGAAGGCGGTTCAAACCACCTCTCCAGCAGTAGCAGCACGCAAGCAGTGGACTGAACTGTGTCCAGTCGAAGCCTTGTTTTCAACGTCGACTCAGCGTCGATTGCATCCTCGATAACGTAGCAGCGCAACACAGCTGGCTCTCCGGGACGGCGCCCGGAGCGACCAAGGCGTTGGCGAAGGCTGGCCACGGAAGGTGGTGGGCCAATTTGCGCGATGCTTTTCACCGCTCCGATATCGATGCCCAGTTCCAGGGTGTTCGTGCAAATTGCGCTTGCTGGACAACCCTTTTGCTTCAGCGCCGCTTCTGTGTCCGTGCGTATTTCCTTGGACAGGCTCCCATGGTGTGGCCAGAACTCTCTCGGCCGGCCGTCCTGTTCGCTCAGCAGGTTGAGGAGGTGGGTGTAGCGTTCGACTTCCCTTCGACTGTTGGGGAAGATCAGATTGTTCGTCCCTGAAAGCACTCGGTAGAGGTGCTCGGCCACCGCCGTGGGAGCCGCCGGATTCTCGTCGGATCCGCCGTCAGGTGTGGGTTGTTCGTAACCCTTGATGATCAGTTGGAGATCATTTCCGGCTGATGAGGCGTTGACTAGCGCGGGGGCAGCCCCAACACCCGGGCGTAGGAAGGTCCCGGCGCTCGAAAAGTCGCCCAAGGTCGCCGACAGGCCCAGGCGGGGAGTTCGCCGCCGTAATAGCACGTCGATCCGGTGCATCAACGATTGAAGCTGCTTTCCGCGCTCGCTTCCAATGAACGCATGGAGTTCGTCCACGACAATGTAGAGGAGCTTGGAGAACGCGGCGGCTACGGCGGTTCCGCGGTTGCAGAGCATCGCCTCCAAGGACTCCGGCGTGATCAGGAGCACGCCACGGGGGTGCTTAAAGAATCGCTGCTTGGTGGAGCCCGATACGTCCCCGTGCCAAGGCCACACGGGGACTTCAAGGTCCTCGCAAAGCCGCTGCAGCCGTTCAAACTGGTCGTTGATGAGCGCTTTTAGAGGGCTGATGTAGACAATCAGGCCCTGCTCGTCGGTGTTCAGAAGGTGCGTGAGCGCAGGAAGAAAAGCGGCCTCGGTTTTTCCTGAGGCGGTGCTGGCGGCGATGATCACGTCCCGGTCCGCACACAGGACGAGGGGGATCGCCAATTCCTGGACCTCACGCAGCGCCTCCCATTGTTCGGTCCATAGGTAGCGCTGGATTCGAGGGTGCAGCGATTGGAACGCGCTGGAGGCAGTCATCGTTAGAGCCTGAACGACGCCAGCTCGTCGTCCTCTTGCACGATCAGTTCGCCGTCGCCCCCGTGGTCAGCTGCCACCTCGACCGATCCAATTAGGTCCTGCCAGTCCACGCCTGGGTTCTGCTCCAAGACGGCCAAGAGGTTGATGAAGGCGGTGATCGTCGTGCGCGGGGTGCGGAAGAAGCTATCACCGATTCGATTGGCGCAGTGGGTCATGAACTGGTGAATGGCATCGTCGCGCAAGAGATACTTGCCCGCGTCGCCGGCAGCGTAGACATGGCGAATCTTGGCGAGCAGGACGTAGAAATCTTCGGCTGTCAGGCTCGACAGTCGAACCACAGGGCCGCTGAAATCCACCAGTCCGTTGGTGGCAAAGGTATTCTGGGCCAGGCGGCTCTGAAGAGCTTCATAGCTGTAGACGCCGCGGCGGGTATCCATCAGGAAATCCGGGGTGCCGCCCAGAACAAAACCAAGGCCAACCGCAGTCCCTTGCAGGGAGTCGTTGAGCATGCGCAGGAGCTGCTCGTAGTTTGCATTCCGGGCCTGGGCGTTGGCCAACTTGTAGAGGTTGACCAGTTCGTCCAGGCACACCAGCAGGCCGCTATAGCCCGCCAGCCGAACAAAGCGGCCCATGAGCTTGAGCTGGTCGTAGACCGATGCGTCGTCCACTATGGTTCGAACGCCCAGCGCTGCACGCGCATCCGTCCGGGTGGCAAATTCGCCACGCAACCAACGAATGGCATCGGACTTGAGCTGCTCGTTGCCTTGCTCGAAGCCTCTCCAATAAGCGGCGATCACGTCGGCAAAGTCATAGCCGTTCACCAGTTCGCTCAGCTGCTCGAGCTTCGCGCGAATGACCTGCTCGGTGGATACGCCTTGCGACTTGGACTCGGCCACTGCGGTCGAAATGAACTTCTCGACCACCCCGGGCAGGGCGCCTCCGTCGGGCTTAGTCCGAGTGGCCAAGTTCCGCATGAGCTCCGCGTAGAGCGACCGGGCCTGCCCCCCTGAAGCATGCAACCGCCTGTCGGGATTCAGATCCGCGCTGGCCACGACGAGCTTCCGCTCCATTGCAATGGCGCGAACGAGGTTCAAGAAAAAGGTCTTGCCTGCGCCGTACTGACCGACCACTAAGCGGAAGGACGAGCCGCCATCGGCGAGCCGATCGATGTCACTGACAAGGGTTTGCACTTCACGGGCGCGCCCGACCTGGATCAAATGCTGACCGGCGCGTGGAACGACGCCGGCGCGCAGCGACTGGATCACCGCGTCGCGGTCCTTGGAACGGATTGGGCTGCTCATTGCTCGATCTTCTCAATGAATTCGGGGTTGATCTCCAACGGGTCGTTGCCGTCGGAAAATGGAATGTCGTAAGCGTCGAACGACGCATCGTTGATTTGTTCAAGCGCGCCGTCCAGCATCAGCTCCATGTCTGCTGCGCCATCTTCCAGTTCCGCACGGGTCCAGACGGGGCGCGACAGCATTAGCCTCAGCAACGCGCTGTGTGCCTGATCAAGCCCGAGCAACTGACCAGCACTCTCCACCTCGACACTCACCGCTTCCGCCGGAGGAAGATCAGGGGGAGTCGCTTCCTCGTCGATGAAAATGTTGGCGAGCAATGCGGAGACTTGGGCTGTGTCCCGCTGGAGAGCAGCGATCCGGTCGTGATCGAGCTGGAATGCGCCAGACGCAGCCTTGAGCAATGCGCTGGGGGCTTTGGACGGGCGTGGGGCATGGACGTCGCTGAACACACGAGCGGGATCCACGCCCAGCGCTTTGTAGACGCGCTCCAAGAACCGGACCTCCTCTGGGGAGACCATCCCGTCGACTTGGGCGAGCGTGGCCATGGACCCGGCGATGGCGTCCTTGATGTCCTCGCTGAGCGGATCCAGCTTCTTGCGCAACGTAGGCAAGGAAAGCGGTGCCATCGCCAAGAGATCAAGCTGCGCGCGCAGACGCCGTCGGTCACCTTCGCTCAGATGCGTCCAGCTTTCGATTTCGCGTGAAAGGTGCTCAAGTTCGTGGGCGCTGAACGTGCCATCAGACTGAGCGACCGTCGAGGCGAGTTGCAGGGTCAACTGGGCTGTTTGATAGGCCTGAGCGTCGGTTCGATGGGTTTGGTCGGGAAGCAGGGGGAAGAGAACGATCGGGTCATTCTCGCCGGGCACCCGCGCGCCTTCGAGCACATTGGGTTCCATGCCGACCTTAGACTGCTCCAGTGCTCGTGCGAGTTCCCGAATTTTGTCCTTGCCCAAGGTGGTTCCGACTGCCCCAAGCCTTCCCGTTAGGTCAGTCAGCTTGATCGACAAATTGGCGGTTTGAACATCCGAAGCGACTTCGGCCAATGCTGTCCGCGTGGCCAGCGGCCAGATCTCTGGCGGAAGCAGCAAGGTGCCCTCAATGGATTGGCGGGCCTCGGGGTTCTTACCCACAAGCCGGCTGAAGGCTCCGAGGTCCTCCGTGCACTGAGAAACAAGTTCCTGAAGTCCCTTTAGGGGGGCTCGCAACGCGGTGACGTCGGGAATGTCACCGAAGGTCTTGGTGCCGGCGTCGGTTCGGTCCAGGGCTGGGTTAAAGGGACGGCGCGTAAACTTTAGCTTGGTGCGGTTCTTTGGCAGCACTAGGCCTGGGCCGAACGTCTCTTGGTACCGCGCCGCGAAAAGCCGATCGAACTCTTCTGCGCAACGCGTCGCGGCGGTTCGCAGCGGAATCTCTGGATTGAGGCGCACCCAAGCCGTGGCCAGCGCGGCAGGCACGGGGGCGCGATCCAAGGAGCACTGTCCAAGGGCCAAGCGAATGTAGAAGGGCAGTTCGTAACTTCGTTCGAAGGCGGGCAGCGGCGCGTTGTAAAGCTGATCGCCTGCCTCGGTCACAGCCATCCAGTCGAGGAGGCTGTTGACATGGATGAGGAGGTTCGGATGCACTGCCGCATAGGCAGACGACAGACGGCGGAGCACCGCCTCGATAGCGGGCCAGTCTTGCTTAGAAGCTGGATCGTTCACCGAATCCAGCAAGATGCGACGTTCCAACCCAAACAAGAACAATCGAACATACTGGATTGCGCAGCGGGGATCGGTCCGATCCGAAGCGAGCCACTTCAGGTAGGCGTGCCGCTCCGCCGGTTCAAAATCTGCGTAGCCTCCCCAGTAGCGCGTCGTGTACTGGTAGTCCCCATATCGCCCGACCGCAAGAACGCCATTGACCAAGCTGGGTTCTTGCTCACGCGTGCCAGGGGTGGTCATCCTCGGGCCCGTGTAGAACAGGCCTCCGCGGATGACGATGCCCGCGATCTCGATCTCATCCTGAGGGCCTAGCCAGCGGGTTTTGTCCCAGCCCTCGGGGGGGCGGGGCACTACGTATTGTTTGGCTGGCGTCCCGGAATCCATGGCCACCTGCCGGAGCTCGTTGGGCAGGGAGGGAGGAGAGGCTCGCGACGGACGGGGGGGCGGCGACGTCACCGCAATTGCGTCGCTGACGCCACTGCCAGTGAGAGGGGGCGGAGAGCACTCCGTCGTGCTTGAGATCGGGTTTGGAGACGTTTGTTCATCTATGACGCTGGTCGAGGTTTCGTCCCAGGGCTCGCCGGCGCTCGCCATGGGCTGTGACGGAGTTTCGCCCGGCCCGCCATCCTGAGATTGGGCAAGGCGCTGGGTCACCGCATGTTTCGCCGCAGCGAGGTTGCCGGGGCGCGCGCGCTCAATGTCGTCCACGTTGGGTTGTGGGGGATAGGGGGTAGATGGGTTTCCGGAACCCACGGCGGTCAATACCCGCGCGGCGGATTCGATGGCATTGCGCATGCTCACTGCGGCCTTGGCCTCTTCCAGGTTGCCAGGACGAGCCGGTGAGACGGTTTCGGTCGAAGGCCCGCTAGATTCCTCCACCAACGCCTTTGCCGGGTGATCCACGGCCTGGATGGGTTGAGCGGCTTTTGAGGCGGCAGTGCCCGTCGAGCTCGCGGGGGAAGCCACTTTAACCCTGACCGGGGCCGCCGCTTGGGCGGCTACCGGGCGGGGCGTTCCCGCCGACTGCTCAGAGGGAAGAGGGGAGGCCTCCATCAACTCGGCCAGGGTGGGCTCAGGGCGGAGAACAGGTTTGACAGGGGGCGATGATCTCTTCGGACGCATCGCCCGCCACTTGGCCCAGAGCCACACGGTCGTGGCCACTGCCAACACGATACCCAAGCTGATCCAGACTTCCTTTGGTACCAATGCGATGACGACCAGAATTGCGACAATCCAGCCGCCTGCAGTTTGCTTCCTTCTCGCCATGTGGCCCCCTGCCTTTGGCGCTTCCCTCGAGCTATTGTAGCTCGCTCGCTTTAAGTGAGGCGTGGTTCCAAGGGGAAAGGGGCTTGGCACCGATGAACGGGTTTTGCCCATTCAGCTTTTCGCGACCGGAGTACGGGCGGGCAGGGCCCAGTTTTTGGCCGGCAGCGGGCTTCCAGGGCAGAGTTCAGTGCGGCGGCGAGAACCGTGGCTCGTCCGCCGCAAGCATATAGCGCTGCAAGGCGGCTACGATCTCATCGTCTGGCAGATCTTGGGCGCCGGCTAGAAAGACGAGCTCGGCCACTTGTCGCCTGCGCTTGGCATCGTTGCGCCGCTTAGTGGCCTTCTCGCGCGCTTCCTGCCTTTGATGCGCCAGGAGCTCCCTGGCTTGAAGCTGCGCCAACCGATGGGTGGCCCGTTGGATCTGATCTCGGTAGTGATTGGTGGAGGGCATGCTCTTCTCCTGATGAAGTCTCCTTCAGTGAAGCAGTGATTTCTCGTCCGTCAACCTATGGACGGTGGCATGGTTTTTCGCGCTGGAAGCAATTCAAAACATCAAAAAAAAGATGCAAAAGAGAAAGGCGAAAAGCGCACTTAGGCATCACAAGTGATGCGTGCGCAAAGGGCTTCGCCCCTTGAACCCCAAGCCGCTTTGCGACTTGCCAACGGCAAATTCAAAGGCATAAAGAGCTCAAAGAACTGGAGCTCTCTGCATGGCCATCTACCACACCCGTGTCAAAACCTTCTCCCGCGCAAAAGGCCATTCGGCCATTGCGGCCGCAGCCTACCGTGCGGGCTTGTCGCTCGTCGATGAGCGCACGGGAGCGCGTCACGACTACTCCCGCAGGGGCGGCGTGGTCGAGAGCCGCTGGGTTGTGCCCTTGGAAGCGCCCGACTGGTCGCTCGACGCTGCCAAACTCTGGCAAGCCGCCGAGGCTGCCGAGAGGCGAAAGGACGCGACCGTCGCCCGCGAGTTCGAGATCGCGCTTCCGCATGAGCTCGATGCGCACCAGCGCTCGGCCCTGACAGCGGACATTGCACGCGCACTGGTTGATCGCTATGGCTTCGCAGTCCAAGCGAGCATCCACGCGCCGGGCAGCAAAGACGGGCTCAATTGGCACGTGCATATCCTCGCCACCACGCGACGCTTGGACGCCGACGGGCTTGCGGATAAAACGCGCGAGCTCGACGGTGGGCCTTCAGGGCGCAGCGAAGTGGAGTGGCTCCGAGCGATGGTGGCTCAATTGACCAACCAGCACCTTGAAGCTGCCGAGATTGCAGTGACGGTCGACCATCGAAGCTTGGAAGCGCAAGCGGAAGAAGCGCTTGAGCGCGGTGATCTGGTCGCGGCAGCGATACTGGGCCGGCGCCCAACGATCCACTTGGGCCAGCAGGCCTCGGCATTGGAACGGCGGGGCATGGAAACCGATGTGGGGATGGTCCTGGCGAAAATCGTTGCGGACAATCAGAGAACAATGCATCAAACAAGCATACGGTTTGAGAAGGCGGTCACGGACGGGGACCCAACTCTTGGGCGTCCATCACTGCCGCCAAACCGTATTCGACTCGGGCCAGAATCAGGCGAAAGCTACATCGAGGATGCTAAGGGATTCACTCGGCGAGGAATCATGGCCATTCGTGCTCTGCCGGATGCGTCCGAACCACCGCTCCAAACCCTGATGGAGAAAGCACTGGAGTTGTGGCGGCACTTAGTCGCGGCTGGCTTTGAGGGCGCGCTTCGAACCACCCGCATGCTTCTGCGTCGCTTGGATTCGGCCGTTCTCAATGGGAATGTAGGGGCAAGGATGCGCAGGGATGTCCAGCGGACGCTAAGGGGGTTAGCTGCGGTAAGGCGGCGAGCTTCAGAATGGAATCGTCGAGTGGAGGCTGAGCGGCGGGCAGCATCTTTGCTGACCCGTGCGGAGCGTTCGCTGGAGGATTTTGTCGAACGCCAGCCCCGGCCGACAGGGGCCGCAGTGGTGGCCTGGACCCGGCGTCGAGGACGGCGCTTGGCCGCAGTTGAGCAGCGCTTGGATGCCCTGAGGGCAGCCCGCCTGAAGATCGCGGGTGGTCAGGAGGAGGCTTGTGAGAATCAACTGAAGGCCGCGGTCGCAGAGCTAGAAGCTGCCAGCAAGGCCGCCCTGGATCGCTTTGACGATCCATCCCAAGAAACCGGAGAGTCCGTGGGACCTCCTACATCCGTGCCGCAGTCCACGCCTCGGCCAAGGCTTCACTGATAGGAACGAGAAGCCCCCGCCGAGGCGGGGGCATTGGACGTTCAATGAAGTGTTTGTTGCCTGGTCGTCGTCGGCTTGGCAGGGGGCCTGAGTCCCCGCCGATCAGCGAGCAGTTGGTCCAAGGGAGCCAGATCCTCTTTTACCTCCACGCGTTCCTTGGTTGTAGGGGCGGGCCGTGGCTGAAGGCGAGGCCCGTCGTGAATGAGGTCGCCTGGGTTTCCGCCTGCGCGCTGGCGCAGAACCTCGGCGGCGACCTCCAAGGCCACTCGAACATCTTCTGAGCGCTCTCGCTGAGAACGCTGAGCCGCTCGTTCGATGGTGCCGCTTAAAACGAGCGCGGCGATTCGGGTTTGTGGATCAGTCATGGGGCCTCCTTCGTTGGTGTGTGCCCGTAGCCAACCAGTTAAGTGAAAATTAGCAAGGGCACGTAGCAGGGAATCGCGCACAGAATTGCTAGTTAGTCGGAAAGAATTTCCTGGCGGGGAAGCGGCCCCTGGAAAGTCACCCGCAGTCGCGCAGTCGGCCCCACAAGCGGGGCTGACTCCGCCGGCGTTGGATGACGATGGCCCCAAGTTAGCTCTCTAAAGAAATTCGCAACGGGGTCGATAGCCGCATAAGAGGGAGTTGCCCAACCTTTGCGACGAGGACAGGATGTCAATGAAAAAATGGTTCTAAGCAGTGTGTTCTTGCTTCCTGCGCTCGTAGGATGCGGGAAGGCCGGAGCGCCGGAGTGCGGCGATGAGATGACCCTGGACCTGGTTCGCAGCATCATCCAGCGGGAGCTGGGGGCGGCAAGTGCTGCTGCCAACTTGAGCGCAGAGCAGCTTCGCAGTGTTCCTCCCATCTCTTTGGCTCATCCGACGAGCTTTGATGAGAAGATCAGCCGCTACAGTTGCGAAGCTGACCTGGCCGCGCCATTCAACAACCCTGGGCAGGACGTTTACAAGCTACGCCTTGAATACACCTCTCAGGCGGTCAATGGACAACACTTGGCCGAGGTCCAGGTGCTTTCTGGAGATCTTATTGGCATCGGAGCGGCTATCAGCTCCAATGTCCGGAGCCAAACACAAGCCATGGCTCCCGCAGCTGCGGCCCCAGTGGAAGAGTCACAGGCAGTGGACGTTGATCCTGCTTATGATTCAGCGATGTCGACGAAGGCGGACGATTACCAAGAGCCCAACTCGGACGAGCCGCTGGCGGATGCCGCGTCGACTGGGCCCAGCTTTGACTGTGGGAATGCGTCGTCGGCCGTAGAGCAAATGATTTGTGCCGATCCGGATCTGGCCCGGTTGGACAAGCAAACTGCAGACGCGTTTGGTGTCGTCCGGGCCCGCTCGATGGACCCGGGCGAGTTACGGCGAGTCAAGGACGGTGGCGCCGGACGGTGCGGGACATCTGTGCCGACGAAGCCTGTATCGAGCAGGCTTATCAAGTGCGATTGGCCGAGTTGAACTGATTACGAGGATGTCGTCGCTTTGGCTTGGAAGGAGAGGTGGTGTCGTGCCCGCCGCGGACAGTCACCACCTGAACCATGGGACGATCCCGGATCCCGCCCAGCATTTTCTGCTTGGTCGAGTCAGAAACCGCCAACGTGAGCAGATCTGGTTGCGTCGCTTCGAGTGCAGCCTCGACGGCTTGCCAATTCACCTTGGCGGATCCGTTTGAGGAAGCGCCCGTGAATCCGGGGGCTCGTTTCAGTGCGAACTCAAGGGCGCCGAACGCTCGGAGCAGGCAAGAGGCGCGTAGCGAGGAGGCGGGCATTCTAAACCTCTTTGAAGGCCTACTTGGAATCCCCGGCGACAGGGCCGGGCGCTAGGCCAACCGACCAATTTCCGCCAGGCTCTTGCTGCGGCGAGAGCAAGTCGTAGGTCTTGACCATGTTCAGTAGTCCTGAGTGACCGTAGGCATTTGGAGTGAACGATGGGTTGGTTCGCCGCAAGTACTGTCCCAACGCGCCCAACCCGACCTTCCCTTCGGAGGTCTCACCTGCAAGCAGGGCGACCGCATCCACCAGGAAGCGAGGCCGGCGTTTTGGGAGGGGGCGGACATCGGTGGAAATTTGCTCTACCTTCCCCGCGCCTGTGCTCACTGATTCGCTAAGACCAGTAGTCTCACGCGACACAGCGGTCGAAACGCTCTCCCAGAGAAAGAATTGGTCACATGCGTTGCGCAGGGCGAGCGGTGTCTTGGCCTCGCCAACAATGCAAACGGTTGCGCCGCGCTCGCGGAGTTTTCGGCAGAGGTAGGCAAAGTCGGAGTCGCTGGTGACCAGGCAGAACGTATCCGCCCTACCATCGAACATGGCCTCTTGTGCGTCCAACGCCAGAGCGATGTCAGAAGTGTTCTTCCCCGCAGCGTACTGATACTGCAGGCAGGGTGTGAACGCCTGTTGGACCATCACCTCCTGCCAGCGGTTGGCGAGGGTGGCGTGGTTTCCGTAGCCTCGGCGCAGCACCACTCTACCGAACTGCGCACCCATCAAGAGCGCATGGTCAACGATGTCAGGGCTGACGTTGTCGCAGTCCACCAAGACAGCCACTTTGCAGTCTTGTGGGGCACTTCCGTTTGCCATACGAAGTCCTTGGTTTTGGTCTTTGCCATCCGCTTTCGCCTCACTGGCCTTGGCTGCGGTGGGGCTGGGCCTGTCCAAAGGGGATACTACACTCAGCTTCCGTCGGGTTAGGACCTCCCCCTTCCGTGATTTCAGAGAGGGGATCGGCCAATCGATCGTATCCACAGAGCCGTTTGGGTCTGGGACGTCCGACGGCAAGTGGATCCTTCTTGCCGGGCAATCCAATCAAGGCCTTTGCCGAAGCTAATGCTGATGAAAAGGTGGGCGTTGACGCCTTGACGCATCTGTGCGGGCTAGGGCCGATCTGCCGGTTCGAGCAACTGTTCGGCTTTGATGCTGGCAAGCATCGCTCGGGCCGCGGCGGACCACTTGAGCCTTGACCAAGGCACGAGGGGCGCATTCAGTGCGGGAACCAGTTTCGGGCGAGCATTGGGTCAGTTGGAGCGTGCCGTGGGCATTCAGGAACGCCTATACAAACCGTGTTGCGGAGATGTTGCGTCGGGGCGCACGTCCCGTAGATGATGTTGAAGATCCTTGCTGCGCAAGGCTTTTGATGGCTAAGATCTCTTTTAGTCGTTTTGCTTCATCAGCGGGGTGTGCTCGGCGGACTTGTCTTTGGACATGGGGCTCGTGGATCAGGGGTGTCCGCTGCGGGAAGGCCGCAGGGCGGAGACGGGTACAGGGCTGCCCATGGTAACGGCTAGGGGCGGCTCGGCGCGCCCCCGCCTGGTGTCCTTATTGCATCCGCAGGCTGATGTTCGGATGCCCGACGAAGATCTCCATCACGATCTCGAAGTAGGTTTCGCCTTCGCCGCGCTGCAGTGCCCGAAGTTGTCGCGTGATGGCCGCGGTGTTGAACGTAGCCGTGTTGTCGAGCTTGTCCTGCAGCCATGCCCGGGTGGTGGCTTCACCCAGCGCGTGGCGCGTGTGGGCGATGTCCTTCCAGACCAGCGTTGCCGTGGCGTGCCCGGCCAGCACCCCGTAGCCGCCGTACAGCAGGTCGTCCAGCGCATCCAGGCTTGGCCCCAGCTGCCAGTCTTCGCCCACCATGAAGACACGGTTGATCTCGGCGTAGAAGCTGGCGATGTCATGCACGGCACTGCCTTCCAGCACCAGTTCCAGCGGCGCATCGTTGTGCATGCAGGAGCCTCGAACCATGGTTCCATCACTGTAGCAATGCGGCGCGGCGTAGATGAACCGCACATTGCCGTTCAGCGCGCAGTGATCTGGATTTCACCTGTGGTTGCCACCGCCCACGAGACACTTGCGCCATACCGCAACACAGGAGACCGCCATGAATACTTCTATCCGCGTACTGCTGCTGGGCAGCCTTCTGGCAGCGTCGTCGGTTGCCGGTGCACAGACCTATGGCCCGCGCGATGAAGGCCGCAAGTTCAACGACGGCAGTCGCGTGGTGTGCAAGAACGTGGAAGTGCAGCGCAATTCGCGTGACCCGAACCGCATTACCGGTACCGCCACCGGTGCGGTGGTGGGTGGCCTGCTGGGTAACCAGGTGGGCGGCGGCAACGGCAAGAAGCTGGCTACCGTAGCCGGTGCCGTGGCCGGCGGCGCCGCGGGCCGCCAGATCCAGGGCAACCACCAGAGCAAGACCGGCGACCGTGTGGTCGAGCGCCGCTGCGAACGCGTGTACCGATAAACCCTTTGTAGTCCCTTCCACCTGCAGTACCCGAACGCCGGCCTCGTGCCGGCGTTCTTCGTTTGCGCCGGCGTACCACGGGGCCGGGCGGCGCCCTATACTGCGCCAACTTCCAAGGATGAACGCGCTGTGAACGAATCACCCGTTGCTGCGCCGCAAGCCGTGCACACACCCAGCCACGCCGAGCCGGAAGCGAACACCCGTTTCAGCCGGCTGCGCGAGCGTGCGGACGAGCTGGAGCTGTTCATTTCCGGCCTGCTGGCGTTCGCCCTGCTGGCCGTGCCCGGTTATCTGTTCGATGCCTGGGCGCGCAGCAGCCTGCATACCGAAGGCATGTACTTCCAGCTGCTGTGGTTTGCCTTCAGCACGGTGGTGGGCATGTGCTACGTGCTGGCGGTGGCGCTGATCGCGCACCTGACCGTGCGCGGTTACTGGATCGGCCTGGTCGGGCTGAAATCGCATTTCCCCGAGGGCATCGACTGGGCTGCGCTGCAGAAGATGGGGCCGGTGTCGCGTGCGTTCCTGCGCGCGCGCGATGGCGGCCTGGACAGCAGCATCCAGCGTGCCGATCGGTTGGCCACGCTGCTGTTTTCCACCACGCTGATCTGCGTGCAGACCCTGGCCGGCACCCTGGTGCTGGCAATGGTGACCTTGGCCATCGCGATGCTGATCGCCTTCCTGGCCGGTGGTTCGGACCAGGTGGCGATGGCGGTGGTGGGCGCGTGCCTGGTGAGCCTGCTGGCGCTGGCGTTCGTGCCGTACGCGCTGGAGAAAGCCATTGCACGGCGCCACGCACGTGGCCGCCCGAGCGAGGGGCTGGAGCGCGCGCTGCAGCACTTCCTGGCCGGCATGCAGCGGGTGCCGCTGCTGCGCTTGATGCAGACCATGCAGCTGACCATCCAGAGCAACCTGCGCTCGCGCTCGTTCATGGTCGGCTACCTGCTGGCCATCGGCGTGGCGATGGTACTGGCGGCGGTGCAGGTGGCCGGTTCGGTGAAGTTCTCGCTGTTCAACCGCTACCAGGTGCTGACCGAGGACGCGGTGGACAACGGCATGCTGAGCGCGCACTACGAGTCACTGCGCTCGACGCACGACCAGTTGCTGGCCTACCCGATGATTCCGGCCGATACGATCAGCAGTTCGCGCCTGCGGCTGTTCATTCCGCATCGCCCGCAGCGCGACAATCCGCTGGCTCGGCGCTACTGCACTGCCTTGCCCGAGGGCGAGAACAGCGCCGAAGGTGCGCCGGCGGCACGGGCGGCAGTGGACTGCCTGGCGTTGATCTGGACCATTACCCTGGACGGCAAGCCGGTGGCGCTGGCCGACTTCGTGCCGTTCGAGCGCCGCGATCTGGAAATGCGCGGGCTGGTGGGCTACCTGCCGCTGCAGGGCCTGGCGCCGGGCCGGCATGACCTGCATCTGGTCTGGCATGCGCAGGGCGAGAGCACCGGACCGGACCGCCGCCGCGAGTACCGCATTCCGTTCTGGTACACGCCGGACGACAGCAAGGATTAGTCGGAGCCGCGCGCCGCTGCGCCGTGCAGGCGCCGATAGGCCAGCGTGCCGTACAGCAGCAGCAAGGCTCCCAAAGTCATCAGTTCGTGGCGGACGTCGGCCAGGCGGGCGTCCATCTGGGTCAGGCGCACCATCAGGTTGATGCCGGCGGTGGTGGGCAGCAGCTGCGACAGCCAGACCAGCGGGGTTGGGGTCATCACCGCCGGCCATGACAGGTTGGCCAGGAAGAACAGCGGGATGGAGGTGGCGATGACGTACTGGAACGCGCGTTCGCGGGTGCGGAAGAAGCTGCCGACGAACAGGCCGAAGGCCACGGTGGCGGCGATGAACAACGTGCCGCCCAGCAGTTGCCCCAGCGGGTTGCCGCCGCGCGGGTAGTCCTGCACCCAGGCGGTGAAACCGGCGTAGTAGAACAACCCGAACAGGCCGATGAGGCCAAAGCCCAGCGCCATGCCCAGCAGGGTGGGGCGGTCGAAGCGCAGCCGCCGGCCCAGTGCCAGGCGGCGGCCGCCCAGCAGCACGCCGATGCCCATCAGCAGGGTCTGGTGCACGATCAGTTCGGCCACGCCCGGCACGATGGCGCTGCCGTAGCCTTCCTGGGTGTTGTACAGCGGCCGCTGCACCAGGGTGATCGGCGGTGCCTGCGGCGCGCCCATGAAGGCGGCCTGGGTGACGGCCGCATCCCGACCGAACGCGCCCAGCGCATCGGCCACGCTGCCCAGCACCCAGCTGGCGCGGCCCAGATAGGCGCCATTACCGAGCAGTACCAGCTTGGCGGGGTGGCCGCGCAGGATGTCGCGCTCCAGGTTCGCCGGAATCAGCACGATGCCTTCGGCGTGGCCGGCTTCCAGCTGCTGGCGTGCGCTTTCGATATCGGCCGGTTGCCCGACCACCCGCGCTACGCGCAGCGCATCCAGCGTGCGCATCAGTTCGCGGCTGGTGGCGCTGTGGTCTTCGTCCACCACCAGCACGGGCAGGTCGCCGGCCACCTGGTGGCGATACGCGGCCGGGTAGAAGAACGAGTACAGGATGACCGCGCCGACCATCACCACGATGGCGTAGCGGTCCAGCAGCACGGCCATCAGGGTCTGCCGCAGGCTGCGCCACATCGCGTTCATGCGTTGGCCCTGGCCGCTTGCGTGGCCGGTGCGCTGCGGGCGAAGGCGATCAGCCGCGCGCCGCCGATGCCGCCGGCCACCACGATCATCAGCAGCAGCGTGGCCAGAGGCCACAGCGATACCGCCAGCGGCGCGCCGACAAACTGCTGCTGGGTCTGCAGTTTGATGTAGGCGCTCAGCGGCAGCAGCAGGTGCCAGATGCGGGTGAACAGCGGTGCATCGATGACCGGAAACGTGGCGCTGGAAAAGGCCAGTGCGGTGCCGATGCTCAGGCCCACCGCCGACAATGCGGTGCCCATGTCACGGGTAACGCCGACGAAGAACAGCGCGTAGCTGGCGGTGGCCAGGTAGAACAGCGGTTGTGCCAGCAGCAGCAACAGCACGCTGCCGGCAATGCCATCGCCGCGCAGCCACGCCAGGTAGGCGATACCTGCGGCGCCGTATATGGAAAACAGCAGCACGTAGGGCGCGATCTTGCCCAGCAGCGCCGACCACGGTGTGCGCCCCAGCCAACCGCGCAGCGTGCCATCGCGGATCTCGCGGCCCAGGCTGCCGGCCACGGTCAAGGCCAGCACCAGTGACAACACTGCCGGGAAGATCAGCGGCAGCAGGAACAGCTCGTAGCTGCGCGCCGGGTTGTAGAGGATGTCCGACTGCACGGCGATGGGCGCGGCGCGCAGCTTGCCGGGGCCGACCTGCAGGCCGATGCGTTCGCGCAGCAGGCGCGCGCCCCAGGCCGATACCGCATCGCCGATATCGCGCGCGGCCGACTGCCCGGTGGTCATGTAGGTGGCGTTGTAATAGGCGAACACCGTGCCCTGGCGGCCGCGCAGGGCCTGGCGGGTGACATCGCGTGGCACCAGCACAACCGCGAACACCTGCAGACTGCGCAGCTGCGCCTGTGCTTCGTCCAGGCTGACCGGTTGCGTGGCCACGCGTACGCCGGGGCTGGCATCGAGCATGCGCAGCAGCAGGCGGCTGTCGCTGCTGTGGTCCAGGTTGACCACGGCAATGGGCACATCGCGCATGACCGATGCGGAAAACATCCAGGCCATCACCGCCAGCATCAGCAGTGGCAGCAAGGTGACCAGGGCCAGGTCGGCACGGTTGCTGCGCAGCGCACGCAGTTCGCGCCGCAATGCAGCGCCGATGCCGGTGCTGTCCGGGTTCAGTCCTGCGGCCAT
The DNA here is from genome assembly GCF_016624905.1 of Stenotrophomonas sp. S49. Classification (NCBI taxonomy): domain Bacteria; kingdom Pseudomonadati; phylum Pseudomonadota; class Gammaproteobacteria; order Lysobacterales; family Lysobacteraceae; genus Stenotrophomonas; species Stenotrophomonas sp. S49. Next base: position 79,715 of record NZ_JACVUD010000004.1, read on the forward strand.
GCGAACAGCACGCTCATGCCGGGCCGGAAGCCTTCGACACGCTGCACCGGGCGTACCCGCACTTCGAAGCTGCGCACGTCGTAGCCCGACGATTGGCGCGTGCTGCGCCAGGTGGCGTAGTCGCCGGCCGGATTGATGAAGTACACCTCGAAGGCGGCATCTTTTTCCAGCGCGGGAATCCGGCCCTGCAGGCGGCTGCCGACCTTCAGGCCCTGCATCTGCGATTCGCGCAGGTTCATTGACACCCACATGCGATCAATGTCGACCAGGGTGAACACCGGGAAGCCGGCCGGCACCAGTTCGCCCGGGTCGGCCATGCGTTTGTTGATCTCGCCGGCCACGGGGGCGCGGCCTTCCACTTCGGCGCGGGCGGCGTTGACTTCGGCAACCGCGCCCTGCGCCTGTTGCACCTGGCCCTGTGCGGCACGCTTGTCCTGTTCGCGTGCGCCGGCCAGGGCCATGTCGTACTGCGCGCGCGCGGCGCGGGCCAGTTCGCGCGAGCTGGTGGCCTGGGCGTGGGCTTCGTCGCGTTTCTGCCGGGTCATCACGCCTTCGTTGAACAGGTTCTGCACGCGGCCGGCGGTGGCCTCGGCCAGGGTGGCACCGGCCTCGGCGCGCTTCCAGTTGGCTTCGGCGGCACGGATGTCTTCGCGGCGCGCCCCTTCGTCGGCCTTGTCGGCCACCGCCTGGGCGGCGGCCAGCGCACCGTGGGCCTGCTGTTCCTTGGCCGCCACTTCCGGGCTGTCCAGCAGGAACACGATCTGCCCAGCCTGCACGCGGTCGCCTTCGCGTACCTTCAGTTCGGCCACGCGGGCGGTGATCTTGGCGGCCACGTTCAGCGTGTCCGCGTCGGCCATGCCCTGGATCTGGTCGGCGGGGCTGCGCCAAGCCAGCCACAGGCCCAGCACCACCACCAGCAGCAACACCACCACCAGGATCAGGCCGGTACGGCGCTTGCCCGGCGGCGTTGCTGCGTCATCGTGCAATACATCACTCATGGTCGATCACCTCGTCCGCGCGCCGCCGGTAGTCTTCGAAACGGTCCATCTGGCCACTGATCTCCAGCAACTGCGCCAGGGCTACGTCGTACTGGTAGGCCGCCTGCGAGCGCTCCACGCGGGCGCCGCCCAGGCCCAGCCGTGCATCGATCACGTCCAGCGATGTGGCCTGGCCCTCGCGGAACGCCAGTTCCTGCAGGCGCAGGTTTTCCTGTGCCTGGGCAATGCTGCTGTCCAGCAGCACGAACTGCTGGCGGGCGGTTTCCAGTTCGTTCCAGGCCTTGCGCACGCCCAGCGCGACCTGGTTCTCGGCTTCGCGCAGGCCGGCCTCGGCCTGCTCCTGCTGCGCACGTGCCGCACCGATCTGCGCCGGTCGCGAGTTGGGCGACAGGAAGGTGTACTTCAGCCCGATGCCGAACGCCCAGTCCGGGTCGGTCAGCATTTCATCGCGGCGGCGGAAGTCGTACTGGCCGAAGGCAAAGATCTGCGGTTTCAGCTTGGCCTGCTGCACGCGCACGCCCTGTTCGGCCTGCGCCACCAGCGCCCGCAGGCGTGCAATCTGCGGTTGCCGCGCCTGCGCGGTACGTTCGAAGCTGGCGACCGGTTCCAGCGGCGCGCGCTGCACGAACAGCGGCGAGGTGGGGCGGACCTGGCCGCCACTGCGCAGCAGGGTGGCCAGCGCGGCCTGCAGCGTGGCCAGATCGTTCACGCTTTTCTGGTACTCGCGCTCGGCCTTGTCGCGGGCCACGGTGGCCTGCAGGCGCTGGGCCCGCGTGGCGAAGCCTTCGCGTTCCAGTTTCTGTGCATCGGACAGATGGCGTTCCAGGCCGTCGCGCACATCGCGGCGCACGTCCACCGCCTGTTCGGCCAGGCGCTGGCCGAAGTAGGCCTGCGCCAGTTGCACGGTGATTGATTGGCGCTGCGCTTCGCGCTCGGCACTGGCCTGTTCGCTGGCGGCGCTGGCTGCGCGCTGTGCCGCGGGAATCACCCCGCCGGTGTACAGCGGCAGTACCGCGGTCACCACCGGGCGGGTGCGCCAGTCGCGTTCGGTGAAGGTCAACGGCGAGTCGATGCCGTAGGCCTCGGCCACCGGTGCCAGCGAGCCCAGCGGCAGGGTAAGGGTCTTCTGGAACTGCAGGCGGCGTACTTCGCCGGTGATCTCAGGCAGGCGCAGCAGGCGGGTGGCTTCCTGCAGTTCCTGCTTGTTGCGCACACCGGCATCAGCAGCGGCCAGCGCGTCGGACACCTGTTCCAGCCGTTGCCGCGCCTGTTCCCAGTCCAGTGCCGGTGGTGCCGCGCTGTCAGGCAGGGACTGCGCTCCGCCGGATGTGGGCAGCCACAGCGCACAGATCAGCAGGGGCGCGCCTGCGCGTTGCAGCCACGGGGTGGGGCGATGCCGATGCACGTGAGTCCGTCATCCGTAAAGTGTCCGGCAAAAATTAGTCGGTATGCCGTGAAGCCGTTGTAGGTGCAGGGCGTGAGTGCGGCGGAAACTGCAGTACAGTCGCGGCCATGGAACCACGGCCCCGCCACCGTCGACGTGCCTGCCTGATTGCCGCGGCCCTGCTGCTGGTGGTGCGGCCCGTTGCGCTGGCCCAGGCCGAGCCCTCCGGCGAAGACGCGCAGCCGGCCATCGCAGGCGTGCAGGTGCAGGGCGTGGGCCGGTTCGCGCACGGCGAACAGGTGCCGCTGCCGCGCGTGCTGCAGGCGATGGGGGCGCCGCTGCAGCGCGAGCCGTCGCCGTACGAATGCGGCAGTGCGTTCGACCACGGCGATATCCAGCTGCTGAGCTGGGCCGGGCAGGCCTGGGAAAGCGATGGCCAGAGCGCGGTGCTGCGCCGCTTCGAACCGGGGCGCGAGGGCGCGCTGCTGCTGTCCAACGGGCAGCGGATCGATCTGCGCAGCACCGGGGCCAGTGTCAGGCAGCGGTTGCCACGCGCACGCGCCAGCGCTGGCACCGTGCATGTGACCGCCGATCCGCGCGGACGCTTCGAGGAGCGCTATGACCTGCGCTTCGATGCGCAGGGGCGGTTGTTCCAGATCGATTACTGGATTGCCTGCTGATACCCGTGCGGATGCGCCCCTGCTTCAGCGCAGGCAATCGCCCGCCGCGCTGCGCAGCGCCTGGGTGATGTGCTGCAGCGTGCTGGAACGTACTGCCGCGTGCTGCCAGTAAAGCGGCACATCCAGCCAGCGGCGTGGTTCCAGCACCACCACCTGTGCGGCCGCCAGCGCGGGCGCGATCAGCGATTCCGGGGCCAGACACCAGCCCAGTCCGCGTGCGGCGGCTTCGACAAAGCCAGTGGAGGAGGGCAGGTAGTGGACCGGCGGTTGCAGCCGCGCCCGGGTCAACTTCTTGATGAAGCGCGCCTGCAGTTCGTCCTTGCGGTTGAAGACGATCATCGGTGCCACGGCCAGCGCATCGGCCTGCATGCCCTTGCCGAAGTAGCGGCGTGCAAATGCTGGCGAGGCGATGGCCTGGTAGCGCATGGCGCCCAATGGATGGACGTTGCAGCCCTTCAGTGCACGGCCCTCGGCGGTAACGGCACCCAGCACGCTGCCATCGCGCAGAAGTTCCAGCGTGTGGTCCTGGTCGTCCATGCGCAGGTCGAACAGGTAGCCGTGGCGCTGGTAGAGATCAGCGATGGCGACGACGAACCAGGTATCCAGCGAATCGTCGTTGACCGCCAGTGGAATGGGTGTGCGGGTGGCATCGTTGCCGCGCTCGGGAAGCAGTTCGGCCAGCGCTTCGCTCTGCAGAGCCTGCATGGGCCGCACGCTGCGCAACAGGATCTGCCCGGCAGCGGTGGGCCGGCAGGGGGTGTGTCGCACCACCAGCACCTGGCCGATGCGGTCTTCCAGTGCCTTGATCCGCTGCGACAGCGCTGATGGACTGATCGCCAGTCGTCGCGCGGCAGCCTCGAAGCTGCCTTCTTCGAGTACCGCCATGAAGGCAGTCAGTTGCGGATGTACCAGGTCCATGCCGGGCCCCTTCAGTTTTTCTGCACAGGATAAAGAAAAACCAGCTGGCCTTAATGGGGTGGCGGGCGCACCCTGCGCGTCCCATCAACGCGCCTGGCACTACCCATGTGGATCACCGTGGCCTTGGCTGGCCTGTTTGCAGGCGCCGGCCTGATCATTGCCATCGGCGCGCAGAATGCATTCGTGCTGCGCCAGGGCTTGCAGCGTCGGTACGTGGGTACCGTGGTGCTGGCCTGCATGGGCGCTGACATGGTGCTGATACTGGCCGGTGTCGGCGGCATGGGCGCGCTGGTCCAGCAATGGCCGCTGCTGCTGCAGGTGCTGCGCCTGGGCGGCGCGGCCTTCCTGCTCTGGTATGGACTGCAGGCTGGCCTGCGGGCGTGGCGGGGTGGCAGTGCGCTGGCAGCGGCGGGCAGCGAGGGCGGCAACCGGCGGCAGGTGCTGCTGGCGTGCCTGGCATTCACCCTGCTCAACCCGCATGTCTACCTGGATACCGTGGTGCTGCTGGGCAGCCTGTCCACGCGCTACCCAGGTGCGCTGCGCTGGGTGTTTGCCGCCGGAGCCTGCGTAGCCAGCGTGGCCTGGTTCTGCGCGCTGGGCTACGGCGCGCGGCTGCTGCAACCCTTGTTCCGCAACCCGGACGCGTGGCGCGTGCTCGATGCGGGCATTGCCGTGTTCATGATGTGCCTGGCGCTGCTGTTGCTGGTCAGCCCGATCCGCGCGTAGGTGCTTGTACATCGCCGATGGTGTTTCTTTGTTCCACCGATGCGGTTCTCGCATGCCGCGCAAGGGTCGATAATGCGCGCCACGCCGCGACCGCGCCGCGCATGCCGTCGTCCGGTAGCCCCCTGGTCGCCTTTGTTTTCGCAGCAAGTCCGCCTGTCCGGCGGCATCGGTGTTCCATGAAAGACAATCTTCAACTGCTCCTGGCCCATCTCGGGCGCACCTTCCTTTTCGGCTTCATGGTGACCCTGCCGCCCTTGCTGGCCTGGCTGGACATCCATTGGTTGGGCGACGCAGTGGGCGAGTGGTCACTGGTGGAATTGACCCAGGAAGGCTTCCTGGCGGCCAGCGTGCTGGCGTTCGCGCGGCTGGCGTGGCGCCGCGCCGAGGACCGGGGTTTCGCGGTGCTGGCCGCCGCCCTGTTCGCCTGCATGTTCCTGCGCGAGATGGACGAGGCGCTGGACCTGATCGCGCACGGGTTCTGGAAGTACCCGGTGACCCTGCTGATCGTGGGTTCGCTGGCCTGGGCCAGCCGTGACTGGCGCGGTGCCGTGGCCGGTCTGGTGCGCTTTCTTACCTCGCGCGCCGGCACGGTGATGACCATTGGTTTGGTGCTGCTGCTGTTCTACTCGCGCCTGATCGGCATGACCTCGTTGTGGACGGGCCTGCTGGGTGACCAGTACATCCGCGTGTTCAAGAACACCATCGAAGAAACCACCGAGCTGCTGGGCTACACCTTCATCCTGGCCGCCAGCCTGGGCTACCTGGCGCAGCGCGTGCGTGAGCCGCTGGCCTCGCGCGCGCGCAGTGAAAGCACCGCAGCGCCGATGCAGCAGCGCCCGCTCTAAGGCGCGCGACGCGGTAGAGTCGAGCTTGCTCGACTGCACAGCCGCGCGAAATGCCAGAGCCAAAGCAGTCGAGCAAGCTCGACTCTACCAACGGTCAGCCATCCGCGCCGGGCACGCCTTCGGCCAGCGGTACGCGGCGGCCATCCAGCAGGCCACGGCTCAGCGTGCCGTTTTCAATGAACAGCAGTTCGCCGTTCTCGCCGTTCTTGATGCTGCTGTCGATGGCGATCACCCGGCCGCCGTGGAAGGTGCTCACGTGCGGCATGGAGGTGTGGCCGACCACGATGCGCTTCAGCTGCAGGCGGTCCAGCACGGCCTGCACGCCCAGCGCATCCAGGCGCCCGTCGAAATAGCCGCGGTACCAGATCGGGCTGGTCTTGCCGTCGTACAGCGGGGCGGTGGCCGGGTTGGCCTTTACCTCTGCCTTCGGCGTGCCCAGCGAAGCCTGGTAGGCGCGGTTGGTGGCGGCCGGGTCCAGCGCCATTTCCACCGCGTCCGGGGAAATGCCGCCGTGCAGGAACAGGGTGTCGCCGATCTTCAGCAGCACCGGCCGCGTGCGCAGCCACTGCCCGATCACCGAATCGGCGCCGTACAGCTGCGGGTAGCTGCGGCCGAGCAGTTGCGCACTGCGCAGGTACTTGGCGTTGACGTAGCGCAGGTCGTCGTACAGCACCATGGTTTCATGGTTGCCCAGCACGAAGTGCACCGCGCCACCGGCGGCAGCAGCCTGTTGCTGCAGGCCGTACAGCAGCCAGAACGCCTCGGTCACCTGCGGGCCGCGGTCAAACACATCGCCGGCAATGACCAGAGTGTCGGTGCCCAGCGCCCAGCGGTCCTGCGCATCGATCACCTTGTTGGCACGCAGCAGGCGCACCAGCAGGCCGTACTGGCCATGGATATCGGACAGGGCAACGATGCGCGGTGCGGCCGGCAGTACCGAAACCGAGGGTGCCGCCGGCGGCGTTACGTGCACGCTGTGGGTGTAGCCGCACTGCGGGCTGAAATCGGTGCCGCTGGCAGTGGCGGGCAGGGTGCGCATCTGCACCTGGTCACCACAGATCCACTGCGCGCGCAGCTGCTCGCCCACGCGGAACACATAGGGGCCATCGGCATCCACGTGCTCGGCCGGTGTGGCCACCTCGCGGGCCTGCAGCAGCGGCGTGCCCAGCAGCAGGGCCAGTGGCAGCAGCAGGCGGGCAGGGCGGGACAGGGCACGGTACAGCATGGGGTGTTTCCTTGGCGGGCAAAAAAAAGGCGGACCCGAAGGCCCGCCCCTGATGCTACGCCGTTGCTCAGAACTTCGCGCGCAGGTTGAACAGCACGCGGCGCGGTTCACCCCAGTAGCCGGAGTTGAAGAAGCCGACGTTGCGGTAGTAGACCTTGTCGAACAGGTTGGTGACGGTCACGCCCACGCTCAGGTTGTCGTTGATGCGGTAGCGGCCCATCAGGTCGAACAGCACGTAGCCGCCCTGGCTCATCTTGCCGGTGGCGGTAACCGGGGTGCCGTTGGCATTGAAGCGCCCGGTGGGGATGGGCTGCATCTGGTAGATATCGCTCTGCACGCTGACACCGCCGCCCAGCGTCCATTGGCCATGGGTCCAGGTGGTGTTGAAGCGGGCCAGGTGCATCGGGCTGGTGCTGGCGAAGCGGCTGCCATCGGGGTTGCTGCTGTAGCTGTAGGTGTAGCCGCCGGTCATGCTCCAGTGGTCGTTGATCGAACCGGAGACTTCGAACTCACCGCCCTGGGTGGTGATGCCGCGGCTGGCGATGTACGGCGAACTGCCATCGGGCAGCTTGATCTCGCCGCCGTTCGGGTCCAGTTCGGCCACGTTGTCCTGCTTCATGTAGAAGCCGTTCAACGCCGCGTACAGGCGGCCGCCGAAGAAGTCGGCCTTCAGGCCGTACTCGTAGTTGCCACCGGTGGTGGGGTCCAGCAGCTGGTTGTTGATATCGCGCCGGGCGGTGGCCTGGAACACGTCCGAATAGCTGGCAAAGGCGGTGATGTTGCTGCTCAGGTCGTACAGCACACCTACGTACGGGGTCAGCTCATGGGCGGTGGTGCGCGCGCTGCGGCCGGTGAACACACCGTCGGTGTTGTAGTTGTCGGTGGTGGTGCGGTAATCGGAATAGCGCGCGCCGGCGATGATCTTCAGCGGGTCGATCGGGTTCAGGCGCACGGCGGCGTAGTAGCCGGTCTCGGTGGTGTTCACCGTGCTGGACGGAATGCCGTAGTTGTAGGTGGTCGGCTTGCCGATGTTGCCGTCCCAGCTGAAGATGCTGGGGAAGGCGGCCACGTTGTACGGGCGCGAGGTGATGCCGGCGCGGATGGTGTCCAGGTCACGGTCGTAGTGGTTGATGCCCACCACCAGTTCGTGCGAACGGCCGAACAGCTGGAACGGACCGGACGCGTACAGGTCGAAGGCATCTTCGCGGGTTTCCGACACCGAGTAGGTATCGGCAATGCGCAGGCCCAGGCCGGTGACCGGGTCGGCCCAGTTGCCGGTGTTGGAACCGGCCAGCAGCAGCGAGTCGGTGTCGGTGGCGCGGTGGTTGTAAGCCAGGCGGCCACTCCAGCCGACGCCGAACTGCTGTTCCAGGGTGGCGAAGTAGTTGGTGCTTTCGCGGTTCCATTCGTTCCAGCGTGCGGCGGCGCTGTAGGAACGCGGCATCTGTGCGCGGCTGCCATCGCGGAAATACAGCGGCGAGGCGCTCCAGGCGCCGCCGTCGGAGCCGGTCTTCAGGTAATCGATGCCCGCGCGCAGGCGGGTGCTGTCGGTCAGGTCGGCTTCGATCACCCCGTACAGGCTGGGCGACTTGTCATGCTGGAAGCGCACCCAGCTTTCCTTGTCGGTGTAGGCGCCGACGAAGCGCCCGCGCACGCGGCCACTCTTGCTGAGCGGGCCGGACACATCCACTTCGGCGCGCTTGTAATCCCACGAACCGGCGCTGAGGCTGGTGCTGGCCTGGAAGGTTTCAGTCGGGCGCTTGCGCACCATGTTCACCGTGGCCGACGGGTTGCCCGAGCCCGTAACCAGGCCGCTGGCACCGCGCACCACTTCAATGCGCTCGTAGATGGAGGTGTCGCTGAGGATCGAGTTGCCGCCGGCGCCGGTGGTGTAGTTGGTGGGAATGCCATCGAACATGAAGTTGTTGATGGCAAAGCCACGCGCGTTGAACAGCGTGCGGTTGCTGTCATACGACTGGATGGTGACGCCCGGCGTCTGCTGCAGCACTTCGGAAATCGTGATGAGGTTGAAATCCTCGATGCGCTGGCGGGTGAACACGGTCAGCGACTGCGGCGTTTCGCGCAGGGTCAGCGGCAACTTGGTGGCGGTGTTGGTGCCATAGACCTGGTAGCCCTCGGTGCGCTGGGTCACCATCACCCGGTCCAACTCGGTGGTGGTCGGCGCGGCGTCCTGGGCGAACGCCGGCGCGGCGGCGCAGGCGAGCGACAAGGCGAGGGCGTTCCGGCGCAGGGCGCCAGAGTGGGTGTGCTTCATGCAATGACCTTTCTAGTTCAGGAACGGGAAGACGGGCGTGGCGCCGGCTTGGCCGGGCTGCGGAAACTGAGCCAGAGCACCATGGCGCCCGCGCCGGCGGCGAGCACGCCACACCAGCCCACGAACCCTTGGGCAACGCCCCAGGCGGCGATGCTGGGTGCCAGGCTGGCCGCCAGCGCGGCCGCGCCCAGCAGGCGCAGCACGCGGCGGCGCGGCGCGGCCGGTGCATGACCGGTGACGTCGCGATGGTGGCGTTCCATTGCCAGCGCCAGGCAGACGAAGCCGAAGGCCGCCAGCAGCAGGGCGAGCGCGCTCATGCGCTGGCCTCGGCCGCCGGGGCGGCGCGTGCGGCACGCGGCTTGCGTTGTGCCGGCACGAAACGATGCACCTTGCGCGCGGCCCACAACAGGCTTGCACCGATCAGCAGCAGGCCGATGTCGATGCCGGCCCGGGCGCCGTCACTGTTGGCCAGCGCACTGACCGCGCCACCGTGCCAGACCACCAGGTTGTACAGCGGCAGGCCCAGCGCCAATACGCCGGCCACTGCCAGCTGTTCCACCCAGCCGCGACGGGCCGGGCGCAGCAGCGCGTGCAGCAGGCAGGCCGCCCAGGCGTAGAAGAACACCTTCACTTCGGCATCGCTGCGGTTGGCCAGTTCCACCGGCAGCAGGCGGTTGCCCCACAGGAAGGCCAGCATGGCCACCGGCAGGCCACTGACGAATCCGATGTTCAGGCGTTCCACAATGCGGAAACCCAGGTGCGGACGCGCAGGATCGGGCAGCTGGGTGCGGCGTTTCACCGTCCACAGCACCAGCCCGGTGGCGACCATCAACGTGCCGGCCACGCCGGACAGGAAAAACAGCCAGCGCATCGTGGTGGGCGCGAAACGTGCCGCGTGCAGCCCGATCATGCCGTCGCGGGTGACCACGGCGGCCGAGCGTGCTGGCGCGGCATCCAGCAGTTCGCCGCGCGCGTCGAAGGTGAGCGTGTCGTTGGCCCCGGCAATCTGGTCGGCCTGCTGGCGGCGCACGGCAATGCGCATGGACGCATCACCTGGCTGGTCGATCTGCAGCGACGCCGCGTGGCCACCACCCCACTGCAGTTCCGCACGGCGCAGCACCTGGTCCAGCGCGGGCGGCACAGCGGCCACGCCACTGGGCTCGACCTTTTCCGCACGCGGGAACAGTTCGGCGAAGAACGCATCGCGGCCACCGGGGTAGTTCGCATCCACCGCCCACGGCATGTACAGGGTCATCAGGGTGATCAGACCGGTGTAGGTGATCATCAGATGGAACGGCAGCGACAGCACCGCCAGCGCGTTGTGGCCATCCAGCCAGGTGCGTTGGCCCTTGCCACGGCGGAAGGTGAAGAAGTCGGTGAAGATCTTCTTGTGGGTGATGACCCCACTGATGATCGCCACCAGCATCAGCATGGAACAGGCACTGATGAACCACCGCGCCCACAGCACCGGCACATAGTGCAGATCGAAATGCAGGCGGTAGAAGAAGTTGCCGCCGCGTGTCTCGCGCACCTGCACGGGCGTGCCGTTGGCATCCAGGGTGGCCTGGTTGGGATTGCGCTGGCCGCGCCGGCGTTCCTTCTCGCCCTTGGGTTGCCAACTGACCGCGGTGGCGCTGCTGCGCGAATCGGGCAGTTCGATGCTCCAGCGCTGCGCGTCCGGTGCGGTGCGCGCCAGGAACTGCTGGGCCTGGTTCACGGCGGTGCTGGCATCAGCGGGCAGGCCGATTTCCGGCTGCATCCAGCGGGTCAGTTCTTCCTTCCAGTACGAGGCGGTGCCGGCAATGAAGATCAGGAACAGCACCCAGCCGACCACCAGGCCCGACCAGGTGTGCAGCACCGATTGCGATTGGCGGATGCCGCCCAGGTTGTCGGCGCTGCTCATGCGATGTTCCCGCGCAGCAGCCAGGCGATCAGCACAGCGACTATGCCCCCGGCCAGCAGACCCACGGCGGCACGCAGGGTGCTGCGCGCGGCGTAGGCCCAGATGGCGGCCAGTGCGTAGACCACGAATGCGGCCATGGTGGCCACCAGGGTGGCATCGGCCTTCGCGCCGGGCAGCAGACGTGCCAGCGCGGCGGCCCAGCAGGCGGCCACGGCGTAACCGCCCAGCAGCGCCAGTAGCCCGCGTGCCCACAGCAGGGTATGACCGTTACCGCGCGCCACGCGCTTGGCCGGCGCAGTGCCGGCAGCAGAAGGAGAGGTAGGAGCGGCCATCGCCGATGTCAATGAGAACCGTATGCAATTGCAATTGAATGCTATTTGACACCGGTGACCCTGTCGAGTCCCCCATTCGGGGGATGCCACCGCCTACAGCTTGCGCACCATGGTGGCATGCGCGGGCAGCGGCTGGCCGGTGTGATCCCGCGGCTGCATGTAGGGCAGGGCGTGGCCGCTGCTGCGCTCGGTCAGCAGCGAATGTGCTTCGCCGGCCGCGAAGCAGTGGCGTTCGCCCCACTGGCGCAGCGCCACCAGCACCGGAAACAGGTCCTGGCCGGCGGCCGTCAGCACGTACTCGTGGTAGGCGCTGCCATCGGCGGCGGGCTGCTGCTGCAGCAGCCCGGCGTCGAGCAGGCGCCGCAGGCGGTCGCTGAGGATGTTGCGGGCCGCGCCCAGGCTGCGCTGGAAATCGCTGAAGCGGGCCACGCCGTCGAAGGCATCGCGCAGGATCAGCAGGGCCCAGCGGTCGCCGAGCAGATCGACGGTGCGGGCAACGGGGCAGGGGCTGTCAGCGTGCATGGGCGACTCCGGATTCTGGTTGCAGTTTAAAACCGGAATCGCTACCGTGCATCTGGTTGCAAAATGAAACCACAATCATGCCTTCGTCTCTTTCTTCACCGCTGCGGGGGCTGTTGGCCATTGCCGCGGGCGCCAGCGTGGCCAATGTCTATTACGCGCAGCCCTTGCTGGCCGAGCTGGCCCATGCGTTCGCGCTGGCGCCTGCGCTGGCTGGGTGGGTGGTGGCGGCCACCCAGGCCGGCAGCGTGATGGCCTTGCTGGGGCTGCTGCCGCTGGCCGATCGGCTGGATCGCCGGCGATTGCTGCGACTACAGATGGTCGCGCTGGTGCTGGCGCTGCTGGGCCTGGCAGCGGCGAAGAGCCCTGCAGGGCTGCTGCTGGGCATGGTGCTGGTGGGGCTGCTCGGTACCGCGCTCACCCAGGGGCTGATTGCCTGCACGGCCGGCCTGGCCGCCGAGCACGAACGGGGGCGCGCTGTGGGCATGGTGCAGGGCGGAGTGTTCATCGGCCTGCTGCTGGCGCGCGTGGTGTCGGGCAGCGTGGCCGCGCTGGCCGGCTGGCGCGCGGTGTACCTGCTGTCTGCCGTGATGGTGGCGACGGTGGGACTGCTGCTGTGGCGACGGCTGCCGGCCATGCCCGCACCGGCGGTGCTGCCGTCCGTACGTGCGTTGTATGCCGGCATGTTCGCCATGCTGCGCGGCAACCCGGCGCTGCGCGAACGCGGTCCGTTGGCGCTGCTGCTGTTCGCGGGGCTGAACGTGTTCTGGGCCGCGGTGCCGCTCCCGTTGTCGGCCCCGGCGCTGGGCTGGTCCACCGCCGCCATCGGTGCGCTGGGTCTGGCCGGCGCATTCGGTGCCGCGCTGGCCGCACGCGTGGGGCAGTGGATGGACCGCGGGTTCGCCCACCGCGTCAGCCTGGCGGCGTTGGCGCTGATGCTGTTGGCGTGGTGGCCGCTGCTGGGCCTGCCGCAGTCGGTGGCAGTGCTGCTGCTGGGCGTGGTGGTGCTGGATCTTGGCGGGCAGGCGCTGCACGTATCCAACCAGTCCCTGCTGCTGCGCGCGCCGCCACAGCAGCATGGGCGCCTGGTGGCGCTGTACATGCTGTTCTATGCGCTGGGCAGCGGCGTGGGCGGGGCGCTGGGCCCCTGGTTGCAGATGCGCTGGGGCTGGGCCGCGGTGTGCGCGGCCGGCGCGGCCATTGCCCTGCTGGCGCTGGGCTGGTGGGCGTTCTGGCGGCGCGCCGAAGGTCGAAGCATCGCGCAGTGACGCGCGTTCGCCGCCGCGCCTGATTCAGCGCGGTTGTGCGCGCCGTCCCGGTGGTTCGGGCAGCGCGGCATCGGCCACCACCACCCGGTTGCGGCCGCCCCGTTTGGCCGCATACATCGCCGCGTCCGCACGTTCCATCAGGCGTTCGTAATCGGGGTGTCCATCGTGGCCGGCCACGCCGATGCTGGCGCTCAAAGACAGCACCGTGCCATCGGCCAGCGCGACCGGCGATTGCGCAATCTGCCGGCGCAGGCCCTCGGCAATGACCGCCGCCTGCGACTGGCTGGCGGCCACCAGCACCACCACGAACTCTTCGCCGCCGTAGCGGAACAGGTAGTCGCTGCCCCGGGTGGATTGGCTGAGCAGCGTTGCCACGTGCTGCAGGGCGCGGTCACCGGCATCGTGGCCGTGGCCATCGTTGATGGCCTTGAAGTGGTCCAGGTCCAGCAGCAGGAGCGAGAACGGGGTCTGGTGGCGGGTGGCCAGTTCGATCTCGCGGCGCAGCACGGTGGGCAGGAAGCGGCGGTTGAGCAGGTTGGTCAGCGTGTCACTGCCGGCGTCCAGTTCACCGATGCGCTCGAACAACAGGGTCATCAGCGTGCGGATGCTGGCCAGGTCCTCGCGGATGGCCGGCAGCTGCGCAAGGCGCTGTGCGGGAGTGTCTGCGATGGCGTGCTGCAGCCCGCTGTCGATGCGGGCGATCAGCTTCCCCACCTGCTGGGTTTCGCTGCTTTCACCAAAGCTGGGAATGCCCTTGTGGGTGAACCACAGGCCGAATTCGGAGGTGGCCAGGCTGGCGCTGCCGCTGCTGCTGGCATGGCCGGCCAGCGTGTACAGCAGAGCGTTTTCCCAATCCAGCAGCAGGGCGCGCTGGCGCTCGCGTTCGGTGCTCACGTTCTGCACCAGCGAGAACAGGCGATAGGCCGCATCGGTACGCGATGAACGCTCGCGGGCATGGGTGTAGGCCAGGGTCATGCCTTCCATGGCAATGTCCATCACCGTGCTCAGGCAGGTGATGGCAGCAAATGCGCTGGCACTGTCGCTGGCCTGCGCTTGCAGCCGTGCGAACAGATCGTGTTTCAGTACCCGTGCGCCGCGGGTGACCAGGTCCACCGGAATACCCACGCGCGCGTGCACATCGCCGATCACCCGCTGCGCCGCAACGCCGCTGGCGACCGCGCCGATGTCCGTGGTGAGCAGTTGCACCAGCCAGCGCTGCATGGCCGGCTGCAGGCGATGCTTCACCTGTTCGTGGGACAGGAAGCGACGGGCGCGCGCATCGTCCAGCAAGACTTCATAGAAGCGCTGCGCCAGCAGCGGCGGGGCATCGCTGGCCACGCGATGCAGCAGTGCGGTGGCAGCCGGGCCGGCCTGCTGCAGGCTGTGCTGCCAGGCCTCGGCCAGCGGTTGGCTGGCATCGTCCAGATGGGGTGTGTCCACGGTGTTCTCGTGCGGTGTAAGGCGGCGTAGCGGTATCGGCTGCGGGCGTGCGCGGTTGAGCGCATTTGCGCAGCCAGTTTACGTGCGGTGCAGCCTGCGCGGCGCGCGTGAGGGCTGACCCGCACTGCAATGTTATAAACAGCGTAATAGTCTCCCGCGCCTGCGCGGCGTAGCCTGACCGCATTGCACGGGAACTTCGCCATGGGCCACGACCACGATCACCTGCCGTCCGAAATCCGCCATGAAAAGCCGCTGTGGTGGGCGCTGGGGCTGACCACCACCTTCCTGCTGGTGGAAGTGGTGGGCGCGTTCTGGACCAACAGCCTGGCGCTGCTGTCCGACGCGGCGCACATGGCCACCGATACGCTGGCGCTGATGATCGCGCTGGTGGCGGTGCGCTTGAGCCGGCGGCCACCCGATGCGCGGCGCACCTATGGCTATGCGCGGCTGGAAGCGTTGGGCGCGATGATCAACGGCGCCATGCTGTTCGTGGTGGCCGCCTACATTCTGTGGGAAGCGATCGAGCGCTTCCGCCAGCCGCAGGAGATCGCCTCGACCGGCATGCTGGTGATCGCCGCGATCGGGTTGGTGATCAACCTGATTTCCATGCGCCTGCTGCAGGCCGGCAGCGGCGAAAGCCTGAACGTGAAGGGCGCCTACCTGGAAGTGTGGGCCGACATGCTCGGTTCGGTGGCGGTGATCGTGGGCGCGCTGCTGATCCGCTGGACCGGCTGGAAGCCGATCGACCCGATCCTGGCCGTGCTGATCGGCCTATGGGTGCTGCCGCGCACCTGGGTGCTGATGCGCGAGGCGATCAATGTGCTGCTGGAAGGCGTGCCCAAGGGTACCGATGTGGCGCGGGTACGCGAACGGCTGGGCGACCACGAAGCGGTGCTGGATGTACACGACCTGCACATCTGGGCGCTGGCCTCGAGCACGCCGGCGCTCACCGCGCATGTGGTGATGCGCGAAGGCAGCGATGCCGACGCCCTGCGCCGCACGCTGAGTACTCGCTTGCACGAGGAGTTCGGTATCGATCACGTGACCCTGCAGATCGAGGCCGACCATTGCGGCGAAGCCTGCGGGCAGCCGGCGAAGCACCCGCACGACCATGACGATGGCCATGACCATGATGCGCAGGGCCATCATGGCCACGTACACCGCTAGCGACCGGGATACCGGCGGTAGAGTCGACTGTCAGTCGACTATCGCGCGCAGCGCGGGGTTTTCGATGGCCGAGGGAAGAGCAGTCGACTGACAGTCGACTCTACCGGTCGGCGTTGCCTTCCTCGCGACCTAGCCGGCCAACTGACCCTGCTGCGCCCGGCGGGGCTACAATGCCCGCCTGCCTTTCCTCGCGTTGGAGACCCTGCAGTGACCCGTAAACTCGTACTGTTGCGCCATGGCCAGAGCCAGTGGAACCTGGACAACCGCTTCACCGGCTGGGTCGATGTCGACCTGACCGACCAGGGCCGCAGCGAAGCCGCCAACGCGGGCCGCCTGATGCGCGAGGAAGGCCTGCAGTTCGACGTCGCCCACACGTCGGTGCTGAAGCGCGCCATTCACACCCTGCAGGGTGCGCTGGCCGAACTGGGCCAGGACTGGCTGCCGGTGAACAAGTCCTGGCGCCTGAACGAGCGCCACTACGGCGGCCTGCAGGGCCTGGACAAGGCTGAGACCGCCGCCAAGCACGGCGAAGACCAGGTCAAGGTGTGGCGCCGTTCCTACGACATCCCGCCGCCGCCGATGGAGCTGGACGACCCGGGCCACCCGATCCACGACCGCCGCTACGCCGGCCTGGACCGCAACGCCCTGCCGGGCACCGAATCGCTGGCCACCACCCTGGACCGTGTGCTGCCGTACTGGCACGACGCCATCGCGCCGCAGCTGAAGGACGGCAAGACCGTGCTGGTCACCGCCCACGGCAACTCGCTGCGCGCGCTGTACAAGTACCTCAACAACGTGTCGCGCGAGGAAATCCTCGAGCTGAACATCCCGACCGGCATCCCGCTGCTGTTTGAACTGAACGACGATCTGACCGTGAAGTCGTTCCGCTACCTGGGCGACCCGGAAGCGGCGCGCAAGGCCGCCGAAGCCGTGGCCAACCAGGGCAAGGCGAAATAAGAAACAGAAGGCCGGCGCAAGCCGGCCTTTCCTTTTGCGATTGGGAAGGAGTAGTCGAGCAAGCTCGACTCTACCGTGCGATCCGTAGAGTCGAGCTTGCTCGACTGCTCCTGGATGGCTGCGCCCTCAGCAGTCATACCCCCAGTCTTCCACATCCAGCGCACACCCCAGCAGCTCCCCCAACGGCGCGCGCTGTCCAAGCAATCCATCCAGCGCCGCCTGATCGAACGTATCGCTCCCCAGCACATCGAGCATCTGGGCGTTGTCGGTGCGCACGAACAGGGTGATGAAGCCACCCCCCTTGGCCGGCCGCATGCTGCCAATGCCGGCGCCGAGTATCGGCAGCGGCAGCAGCAGATGGCGACCGTCCTGGCTGAACCCTGCGATCCCGGCTTCCACCGCGGACCATGCCAACAGGTGCCCGCGTGGCGCTTCGGCCATCTGCGCGGCAATGGCGCCTGGCAGGTGTTCAACACCCACCAGCTGGGGATTGTTGGGATGGAGTCGCAGCGGCGCGTCCAGGCGTGTGGCTAGGGTCAGGGTCTTCATGGCCGACGATGGTAACGGCCCGGCATACGCTCTGTGACCTTTGGCCGGTCCCCCGCACACGCGGCCCGGCTAGGCTTGAGGATTCGCCGTCGGAGAGAGACTCCATGAACGTCCGCAACCTGGTCCCGCTGGGCCTGACCATCGCCATCGCTGCCTCGCTGGCCGCCTGTGGCAAGCATGAAACCGCTCCGGCGGCCACCGCCGATGCCAAGCCGGCCTTCGATCTGTCGCAGATCAAGACCCCGCTGATCTCGCTCAACAGCGCCGACCTGGACCCGTCGATCGCCGCCTGTACCGACCTCAACGGCTTCGTCAACAGCAAGTGGCTGACCGCAAACCCGGTGCCGGGCGACCAGACCACCTGGGGCAGCTTCGAGATCCTGCGCGAGCGTTCGCTGGAAGTGCAGCACGCGCTGGTGCAGCAGGCCGCGGCCAGCCAGGCCAAGGCCGGTTCGGTGGAAGCCAAGATCGGTGATATCTGGAAGACCGGCAACGACGAAGCCAAGATCGAAGCCGCCGGCCTGGCGCCGCTGCAGCCGCAGTTGGACAAGATCGCCGCGCTGAACGACACCGCCGCCATCACCCAGTACCTGCGCGACAGCCAGGGCGAGGGCAAGGGCGTACTGTTCTCGCTGTTCGCCAATGCCGATTACAAGGATTCGGCCAACGTGATCGCCTACGTCGGCCAGGGCGGTCTGGGCCTGCCGGAAAAGGGCTACTACTTCGACGAGGCGCAGGCCAAAATCCGTGATGCCTACGTGGCCTACATCGCCCAGGTGCTGACCCTGTCCGGCGTGGACGCTGCGCAGGCTGCCGAGCAGGCCAAGGCCGTGATGGCCTTCGAAACCCGCCTGGCCAAGGCGTCAATGTCGCGCATCGAAATGCGTGACCCGGCCAAGCGCTACAACCCGCTCAGCGCCGCCGACGCCGACAAGCTGACCCCGAACTTCAGCTGGACCGCGCTGTTTGACACCCTGAAGGTGCCGGCTGCGCAGAAGTTCTCGCTGGCCCAGCCGGGCTTCTTCGGTGAAATGGACAAGATGCTGGCCGATGTGCCGGCCAGCACCTGGCAGGCCTACCTGCGCTTCCACACCATCGACGATGCCTCGCCGTACCTGAGCAGCACCTTCGAGAAGGCCAACTTCGATTTCTACGGCACCACCCTGCGTGGCCAGAAGGAAATGCAGCCGCGCTGGAAGCGCGTGCTGGAATCGGTCAACGGTGGCATGGGTGAAGCCCTGGGCCAGCTGTACGTCGATGCGGTGTTCCCGGCCGAATCGAAGGTGGCCATGCAGCACCTGGTGGAAAACCTGTCGCAGGCGCTGAAGGCACGCCTGGAGCAGCTGCCGTGGATGGGCGAGGAAACCAAGAAGAAGGCGCTGGAGAAGTGGGCCAGCTTCACCCCGAAGATCGGTTACCCGGACAAGTGGCGTGACTGGGCGGGCCTGCAGACCAACGGCGACAGCTACCTGGGCAACATGCAGGCGGCACGCGCGTTCAACTACCGCTACATGCTGGACAAGATCGGCAAGCCGGTGGACAAGACCGAGTGGGGCATGACCCCGCAGACGGTGAACGCCTACTACAACGCCACCAAGAACGAGATCGTGTTCCCGGCGGCGATCCTGCAGGCGCCGTTCTTCGACGCCAAGGCCGACCCGGCGCTGAACTACGGCGGCATCGGTGCGGTCATCGGCCACGAAATGATGCACGGCTACGACGACTCGGGCAGCCAGTTTGCCGCCAACGGCAACTTCGACAACTGGTGGACCGACGCTGACCGCAAGGCCTTCACCGAACGCACCGACCAGCTGGTGGCGCAGTTCGACGGCTACGAGTCGGTGCCGGGCGTGTTCGTGAAGGGCAAGCTGACCCTGGGCGAGAACATCGGCGACCTGGGCGGCCTGACCGTGGCTTACGACGCGCTGCAGATGGCGCTGAAGGAAGACCCGAAGGCGAATGTCGAAGTCGATGGCCACAGCCAGGACCAGCGCTTCTTCATGAACTGGGCCACGGTGTGGCGCCGCAACTTCACCGATGGCGAGCTGCGCGTGCGCCTGAACACCGATCCGCACGCACCGGCCAACTTCCGTGCCAACGGCGCGCCGTCGAACATGCCTTCGTTCGCCGCGGCGTTCCAGTGCAAGGCCGGCGATGCGATGGTGCGCGCCGACGACAAGCGCGTGGTGATCTGGTAATTCCCACCGCAGTGGCGTAGTTGCAGAAAGGCCCGGCGAACGCCGGGCCTTTTGTTTGGCAGGGCGCAGACCCGGTAGAGTCGACTGTCAGTCGACTATCGCGCGCAGCGCGGGTTTTTTCGCGGCCTGTGGGAAGAGCAGTCGACTGACAGTCGACTCTACCCAGTCGGCTATCGCGCGCAGCGCGGG
>NZ_JACVUD010000050.1:0-30218 GCF_016624905.1 Stenotrophomonas sp. S49
CCCCCCCCCCCCCCCCCCCCCCCCCCGACCCAGCTCGCAATGCCAGTCGACTCCACCGCCGGCCAACCCACGAGGGGCTGCGCCGTTGGCTGGAAACCCCTCAGATGCGGGTGGTGGCCAGGAACCGTTCGCGGTCCTGCTGGGTGCGGCGGCGGATTTCTTCCAGGGCCTGGCTTTCGGTCGCTGCCAGCATCGCCTCGAACAGACGCTGGAAGTGATGGCGCATGGCATTGCGCGCGGCCACCGGATCGCGGCTGCGCAGTGCTTCGAAGATGGCCATGTGTTCGTCGGCACGGCTGGCGCCGTCGTCATGGCAGACCCGCGCGTAGACCTCGGTCACCCGCGGCAGCTCGCTGCGCATGCGCCAGATCTGCTGCACGAAATATTCGACCACCGGATTGCCGGACAGGCGCGCGATGGTCAGGTGGAAACGGCGATCGAAGTCGCCCGCCTCGGCATCGGTCAGGTCGCGCCGGCACAGTGCTTCGGCCAGGACCTGCAGTTCGGCGATGCCCGCTTCATCGATGTTGCCGGCCGCCAGCGCCGCCGCTTCGGCCTCGAACACGGCACGGGCAGCGGTAAGGTCGAAGGCACTGACATCGGGCAGGCCGCCGCTGGCCTGCGCCGGGCGCGGCTTCACGTAAACGCCCGAACCGATGCGGATGGCGATCCAGCCCTGCGCTTCCAGGGCGATCTCGGCTTCGCGGATGGTCACCCGGCTGACGCCGAAACGCTCGGCCAGCTCACGCTCGCCCGGCAGGCGCGAACCCGGCGGGAATTCACCGCCCTCGATCAACGAGCGGAGTTTGGCGGCGATGGTCTGGTAGAGACGGTTGGCGGACATGCGGCTGACCCTTGGCGGTTCCCTCCGGGCCCGTCCCGGGCCACCGTGCGCGGTGCGGGTCCGGTTGGAGCGACGGCGCGACCTGTGGCCGCGCCGCCCTGTTCAGAACTTGTATCGTACACCGAAATACGCGCGTCGCCCGTAGCTCACCACTTCACGGAAGTTGCCGTAAAGCGGCTGGTAGGCCACGCGCGGTTCGTTGGTCAGGTTCATCAGCTCCAACGACAGCGACAGCTGTTTGCTGACCCGGTAGCGCATGCGCAGGTCCACGCTGGTGTTGTCATCGTAGTAGCGGTTCTGCTGCGCGGTGTTGCCGGTGAAATCCTGGTAGTAGTGCGAGCGGAACTTGCCGATGGCCTGGATGTTGAAGCGGCCGACGTCCCAGTAGATCGAGCCGGACAGCACGTGGCGCGAGAAACCGCTCAGCCCGGCCGGCGGCACGATGGCGGGAATGATGCTGCCATCGGCGGCTACCTGCTCGCCCAACCGCGAATCCTGGGTCTGGTAATCGGCATCGGCGTAGTTGTAGCTGACCTTGAAACCCAGCCCGTCGAATGGCTTGGGCAGATAGGACAGGCGGTGGGTGGCGGTCAGCTCGAAGCCGGTCAGCGTGCTGTCCTCATCGGTGGTGACCTGCTGGCGCACCGGTACGGTCACCGTCTGCCCGTTGAGGGTGTAGGTTTCCGGCACCAGCGCGGTGGCGGTGCCGCCGTTGAACTGCTTCCAGTACACCGCACCGGCCAGCATCGTGTCCGGGTTCGGGTACCACTCCAGCGACAGATCGCCGTTCCAGGACATCAACGGCTGCGCGGCCGGGTTGCCGCTGGCACTGATGTCATCCAGCGCGTCGGCCAGGTCGCTGTAGGTGGCATCGCTGCTGACATTGATGGTGCGCCCTGCCCCCAGCGCGGCGATATCCGGACGCGACATCGCGCGGTAGGCGCCCACCCGCAGCAGCAGGTCCGGTTGCAGTTCGAAGGCGGCATTCAGGCTGGGCAGCAGCTTGTCATTGCCGGCCTTGAAGACCTGGGTGGTGTAGTTGCCGGTGGGCTGCAGGCGAAGGGTGCCATCGCCGTTGTCCAGCACCACAAGATCGGTGCGCACGCCTTCGGAACGTACATCGGTCTTCACCCAGCGCACGCCGACGTTGCCGCTGACCGGCAGGCCCAGCAGGGTGCTGCTGAATTCGCCCATCAGGTACAGCGCGCGGGTCTTTTCAGTGACATCGACGTTGTTGGGATCCTGGAAATCCGGATCCAGGCCGCTGGCCAGGCTGCCGCGGAACGACTGGTACAGGCAGTCCGGGTCGAAGTACACCCAGGACGAGATCGTGTTGCCACTGGAGGCGTCCATGAAGTCGTTCTGCGGGAACGGCGCACGGCACGCCTTGTTCGCCGCGATGATCTTCGCCTTGTCGGCGGCCACGCGCGGGTCGTAGTCGGTCACCAGGGTGTTGTCGCGCAGGCGGTAGTCGGCCTGGCTGGCGCGCAACCCGCCCTTGATGCGGGTGAAGAAGCCCGACTCGGGCGTGAAGCTGGTATCGAAGCGGCCGGCCTTGATCTTGTGATCGTTCTCGGTGGCGCTGGAAGTCACCCGCGCCGCACCCGAGTACGCATCCCAGTTGTTGACATCGAAGTTGGGCGCCAGCGCGATGCTGGGCACCTCGCCGTGCCAATCCCAGTCGTAGTCCACGTAACCGGTGGCGCCGCTGCTGATGCCGGGCACCACGGCGTTGTTGACGTCGCGCTGGTTGGCGCGCAGGCGGGTCATGCGCTCGCTGTCCAGGCGGTTGGTGTGCGAGTAGGAAAGGTCGGTGGTCAGTTCCCAGGCCGGGCTGGGCCGCAGGATCAGGTTCAGGCCGCCACCGGTGTACTCCTCGCCGCGCCAGTAGCGGTTGGACGTGGAATCGATGGACGTGCTGCCGTGCAGGTGGCGCACGATGCCGTTCTTGTCCACCTCGCGCTGGGTGATGCCGCGGCGGGCGTTGGACAGGCTCAGGTCGCTGCGGTTTTCATACCAGTTGCGGTCGGTATGCTCGAAGTCCACGTTCAGCTCGACCACATCGTTGGGCCGCCACTGGATCGCGGCGAACTCGCTCTGGCGGTCGTTGCGTTCCTGTTTCAAGCGGTAGATGCGGCTGCTGGGCACCAGGTAGTACGGCGCCCCGTTGGCGATGGCCTGCGCACTCACTTCGTTGCAGTTGGCGTTGGCCACGTTCTGCGCGCCGTTGCAGGCGTACCAGGTGGAGCCGCTGGTGATGCTTTCTTCCGGGTCGGTGCCGTCCAGCCGCTGGAAGCCCAGCGAGATGCCCAGCTTCTGGCCATCGCCGAACTCGAACTGATCGATGTAGCTGGCGGTGCCGCGGTAGCCGATGCCATCGTCGTCGCGGTACTTCTTGTCATACTCGGCCCAGCTGCCGCGCAGGTCGATCTGCGCCGCACGCTTGCCGTATTCCAGCGGACGCACGGTTTCCAGGCCGATGGTGCCGGCCACGCCGCCCTCGATGATGTCCGCACGCTGGGTCTTGTAGATGGCCACCGTGTTGACCAGTTCGGCCGGGAACATGTTGAAGTTGACCGAACGATCGCCGCTGCCGTTGGTGATCTCGCGGCCGTTGAAATTGGTGCTGCTGAGGAACGCGCCGAGGCCGCGGATGGAAATTTCAGAAGCGCCGGTCTTGTCACGGGTGGATGCTGCGCCGGTGAGGGTTTCGATCGCATCGGCCAACGACGGTGCCGGCAGGTCGCCAATGTCATCGGCCGACAGCACATCGGCAATGACCGTGTCGTCGCGCTTCTTGTTGATCGAACTCTGCATGGATTCGCGGATGCCGGTGACCTGCACCTGGTCCAGCGTGGTCGCGTCCTGCTCCTGCGCGGCCGACTGCGCCTGTACGGTGGGCACGGCCGCCAGCGCTGCCAGCAGTGCCACGATCAGTGGCGTGGGGCACAACGAGGTGTTGCGTACTGCTCCGGCGGTTCGCCGCATGGTCTCCTCCTCCCAAAGGATCGCCTGGATGGCAGGCGTGGGACGCAGCTTCGGCACGCCGATGGCAAGTTGTCAACCAATTGGACTGGGTTTTTATTAATACCTTTGTTCCAGACCAATTCACGGTCAACTTATGTGCTGATGCAGCATGACTTTGCGCGAAAGCTGGCTTACAAAAGACCCCAAAGTGGTATACATACCCGCCCCGAAACGACACTCACACTGTCCCTGGAAGGTTCGCATGCGCCTCTTATCGCTACCGCACCGCCGTTCCAAACCATTTTCGGTTTCCTGCCTGACCACTGGACTGGCAATGTGCCTGTCCACTTTTTCGGCACAGGCCGCCAGCTGGCTGGTGCACGACGCCGCCGAGTTCACCACCGCAGCGGCCGCCCTGCAGCCCGGTGACGAGATCGTGCTGGCCGATGGCACCTGGACCGATACCCGCTTGCTGCTGAAGGGACAGGGCACGGCGGCGGCGCCGATCGTGCTGCGCGCACAGACCCCGGGCAAGGTGATCCTGAGCGGTCGCTCCGACCTTCGCCTCGCGGGCAGCTACCTGCAGGTGGCCAACCTGGTGTTCCGCGATGGCTACACCCCCGGCGATTCGGTAGTGGCCTTCCGCGAATCGAGCAAGGCCGTGGCCACCCACAGCCGGGTAACCGGGCTGGTGATCGACGATTACAGCAACCCCGATGCCAGCGACCAGGACTACTGGGTTTCGTTGTACGGCAGCCACAACCGCCTGGACCACAGCCAGCTGCGCGGCAAGACCAACGCCGGCCCGACCGTGGTGGTGGTGCGCGATGCCACCCAGGGCCTGGACAACCAGCACCGCATCGACCACACCTGGTTCGGGCCGCGCCCGGCGCTGGGCGTGAACGGCGGCGAGACGATACGCGTGGGCACCAGCGATACCTCGCTGAGCGATTCCAACAGCACCATCGAGAACAACTGGTTCGAAGGCTGCGACGGCGAAACCGAGATCATCAGCAACAAGTCCGGTGGCAATACCTATCGCGGCAACGTGTTCTACCGTTCGGCCGGTGCGCTCACCCTGCGCCATGGCAACGGCAACCGCGTGCTGGACAACGTGTTCCTGGGCGATGACAAGGCTGGCACCGGCGGCGTGCGCGTGATCAACGCCGACCAGACCGTCAGCAACAACTACTTCGAGCGCCTGGCCGGTTCCAGCAACCGCGCCGCGCTGGCGGTGATGGACGCCCAGGCCAACCCGCCGCTGTCTGGCTACGCGCCGGTAGTGAACGCCACGATCAGCCGCAACACCTTCGTGGATGTGGCCCGGATCAGCTTCGGCGTCGGCCACGACCCGGCCAAGGGCCTGGACGTGGCCGCCAGCAACAGCCGCTTCAGCGCCAACCTGATCGTCAACCGCAACAGCAAAAATCCCCCCACCGCCGCCAGTTCGCTGGCGGGCATCACCTTCGCCGGCAACCTGCAGTCACCGCAGGCCAGCACGGTGTTTCCCGGCGGGGTGGCCAGTGCCACCGTCACCCTGCAACAGGCCGCCAGCGGCCTGTGGGTGCCCAGCCCTGCCCTGCCGGCCGTGGGTGCCGAGCCGGCACTGACGATGACCGCGCGCGAAGCAACCGGGGTGGACTGGTACCCCAAGGTGGGCGAGGTTGCCCTGTCACGCACCAACACCGGAGTTGATCGATGAGGTTGCAGCCGCTGTTCATTTCCCTGGCCCTGGCGCTGCCCGCTGCCGTGTTGCCGGCCCTGCCGCTGCACGCGGCACCTGCGCCCGCCGCACGCCAAGCCGACACCGCACCGGTGCTGGTGACCGCTGCGCAGTGGCAGCAGATGGCCAGCGAAGGCAGCCGCTACCCCTGGTTCGCCAAGGAGCAGGCGCGTGCGGAAAAATCGCTGAAGAAGATGATGAAGGCCGGCATCGACGTGCCGGTGCCGAAGGACAAGGGCGGCGGCCGCACCCACGAACAGCACAAGCGCAATTACCAGGCACTGCTGGCGGCCGGCACGCTGTACCGGCTGACCGGTGACAAGGCCTATGTGGACTACGCGCGCGACATGCTGCTGCAGTACGCCAAGCTCTACCCCACCCTGGGCCCGCACCCCGAAGGCCGCGGACAGATTCCAGGCCGCGTGTTCTGGCAGGTGCTGAACGATTCGGTGTGGCTGGTGAACGCGATCCAGGGCTACGACGCGATCCGCGATGCGCTGCCCGCCGCCGACCGCCAGACCATCGAATCACAGGTGTTCCGGCCGATGGCCGAATTCCTGGTGAGCGAGCCGAAGAACTACGACCAGATCCACAACCATGCGACCTGGGCGGTCGCGGCCACCGGCATGACCGGCTATGTGCTGCGTGACCAGGAACTGGTGGAAAAATCGCTGCGCGGCAGCCAGAAGAATGACCAGTTCGGCTTCCTGCGCCAGGTCGACCTGCTGTTCTCGCCCGATGGCTATTACGAAGAGGGCCCGTACTACCAGCGCTATGCCCTGGCGCCGTTCCTGCTGTTCGCCAATGCCATCGAGCGCAACGAACCGCAGCGGAAGATCTTCCAGCGCCGCGATGGCGTGCTGCTGAAGGCGGTGG
Source organism: Stenotrophomonas sp. S49 (assembly GCF_016624905.1). Classification (NCBI taxonomy): domain Bacteria; kingdom Pseudomonadati; phylum Pseudomonadota; class Gammaproteobacteria; order Lysobacterales; family Lysobacteraceae; genus Stenotrophomonas; species Stenotrophomonas sp. S49. Next base: position 6,411 of record NZ_JACVUD010000050.1, read on the forward strand.
ATGTGCTGGTGCAGACCAGCTATGACGGCCTGTTCTTCCCGATCAACGATGCGATCCTGGACAAGGGCATCGACACCGAGGAGCTGGTGGCCGGCATCGGCATTGCTTATGCGCGCAGCGGCGATGATCGCCTGCTGTCGGTAGCGCAGAAACAGAAACGGCTGCTGCTTTCACCCGAGGGCCTGCAGGTGGCGCAGGCATTGGCGGCCAACAAGGCCAAACCCTTCGACTTCCGGCCCATGCTGCTGCGCGATGGCCCGGCCGGCGACCGCGGTGGCCTGGCGATCCTGCGCATGAACGGTGAACGCGGCCAGGCGCTGGTGCAGAAAGACACCATGCAGGGCATGGGCCATGGGCATTTCGACAAGCTCAACTGGCTGTTCTATGACAATGGCAACCCGGTGGTGACCGACTACGGCGCGGCCCGCTTCCTGAACGTGGAAGCCAAGCGCGGCGGCATCTACCTGGCCGAGAACCGCAGCTGGGCCAAGCAGACCGTGGCCCACAACACCCTGGTGGTGAACGAGACCAGCCACTTCAAGGGCGACTGGAAGCGCGGCGAAGCGCATGCACCGCAGATGCGCTTCTTCCAGGCCGACGCCGATACCCAGATTGCCTCGGCCAGCATGCGCGATGCCTACCCCGGCGTGGTGTTCACCCGCACCCAGGCGCTGCTGCGCCACCCCGAACTGGGCCTGCCGGTGGTGCTGGACCTGCTGCAGGTGCACGGCGACAAGGCCGCGCGCTACGACCTGCCGCTGCACTTCAACGGCCACATCGTCACCACCGGCTTCGAGGCTGAGCATTTCCCGGCGCAGCGGCCGGTGCTGGGCAGCGACAACGGTTACCAGCACCTGTGGCTGGATGCGCGCAGCAAGGCCGGCAGTGAACCGCGCACGCTGGCCTGGCTGCTGGATGGGCGCTTCTACACCTATCGCTTCGGCAGCAGTGCGCCTGCACAGGCCCTGCTGGTGGAAAGCGGCGCCAACGATCCGGAATTCAACCTGCGCCGCGAACCGGCCCTGCTGCAACGCGTGGAAGGGCAGAAGGACGTGACCTTCTACAGCGTGCTGGAGCCGCATGGCGAGTACAACGGCACCGCCGAGTACGTGCACGGTGCGGACAGCCGCATCAAGGAGATCGTGCGCGGCCGTGGCAGCGATGCCGAGGTGATCGAACTGCGCCTGGCCAGCGGCGCCCGCATCGCCCTGGGCGTGGCCGACGACAGCACCGCCAAGGGCGAGCACAGCGTGACCGTCGATGGCCACGTCTATCGCTGGAGCGGCAGCCACGCGCGCATGGACCGCAGCAAGGGTGAAGCGCGATGAATGGCCCGGCGGTGGTATCCACGCTGCGCAAGGTGCCGGTGCGTTCGGCCGTGCGCTGGCTGATTGTCGGTCTGATCGCCGTGGCCACGGTGATCAACTACATCGACCGCAACGCCCTGGCGGTGATGTGGCCGGAGATCGCCAAGGAAGTGGGCGCAACCAAGGATGATTACGCGCTGCTGGTAACGGTGTTCATGCTGTTCTACGCGGCCGGCCAGTTCCTGTTCGGCCGCCTGTTCGACATGATCGGTACGCGGCTGGGCTTTGCCCTGTCGATCAGCGTGTGGTCGATCTCCATCGCCCTGCATGCGGTCACCCATTCGATCCTGTCCTTCAGCCTGGTGCGCGCGATGCTGGGCATCAGCGAGGCCGGTGCATGGCCGGGCGCGGTGAAGGCCAATGCGGAATGGTTCCCGGCGCGCGAACGGGCGCTGGCGCAGGGCGTGTTCAATGCCGGTGCGTCGGTAGGCGCGATTGTCTCTGCGCCAGCCATTGCCGGCCTGTACCTGTGGCTGGGCTGGCGCGGCACCTTCGTGCTGGTTGGTGCCATCGGCTTCCTGTGGCTGCTGCCGTGGCTGTTCGTCTACCGCGCCGGGCCGGACAAGCACCCCTGGGTGAGCGACGCCGAGCGCCGATTGATACAGGAAGACCAGGCCGGGCAGCAGGCGGTGGCCGCGCCGAAGGTGAGCGTGCGTGCGCTACTTGCCCATCGGCAGAGCTGGGGCATGCTGGCCTGCCGCTTCCTGCTGGACCCGATCTGGTGGCTGTTCGTTTCGTGGCTGCCGATCTACCTGGCCGAAACATTCGGCTTTGACATCAAGCAGATCGGCCTGTTCGCCTGGGTGCCCTTCGTCGGCGCCATGCTGGGCAGCCTGACCGGTGGCTGGTTGTCGGGCCGGCTGATCCGCGCCGGGCACAGCGTGGACCGCGCGCGCAAGCAGTCCATCTCGCTGGGCTGCCTGATCATGGCCCCGGCCCTGCTGGGCGCAGTGCTGGCCAACCAGCCGCTGCTGGCGGTGCTGGCCATTGCCGCGGTGCTGTTCGGCTTCCAGGTGGCAATCGGCAACATCCAGACCCTGCCGGGCGATCTGTTCGACGGTCGTTCGGTGGGCACCCTGGCCGGCCTGGGTGGACTGGCCGCCGTGGCCGGCACCCTGATCACCACCTGGCTGGTGCCGGTGCTGACCCGCCATTCCTACGCGCCCATTTTCATTCTTGTCGCCGCCCTGGTGCCGCTGTCGCTGGCCGCGCTGTGGTGGTGGACCGGCCCGATCCACAAGCTCGACCGCCCCGGCCGTTGAGCCCACGTTTTTCATTCCCCCACAAACCAAGGAGTTTCCCGCATGTCGTTCAAGGACAAGGTGGCCATCGTCACCGGTGGTGGCCGTGATATCGGTCGCGCCGTCTCGATCAAGCTGGCCGCCGCCGGTGCCCGCGTGTGCATCAACTACGCCAACGACGAAGCCAGCGCGCAGGACACGCTGGCCGCCATCCAGGCCGCCGGTGGCAAGGCCATCGTGCACCGCGCCGACGTGACCGACGCTGCTGCCGTGGCCGGCCTGGTGGCCGCCACCCAGGCCGCGTTCGGTGAGCGCATCGACCTGCTGGTGAACGTGGCCGGCGGCATGGTGCAGCGCCGCCCGCTGGCCGACATCGACCCGGCGTTCTTCCACACCGTGATGGACCTGAACCTCACCTCCACCTACCTGACCACGCACGCGGTGGTGCCGCACATGGGCGAAGGCGCGGCCATCGTGAATTTCGCCTCGCAGGCAGGGCGCGATGGCGGCGGCCCGGGCGCTTCGATCTATGCCACGGCCAAGGCAGCGGTGATGACCTTCACCCGTGCCATGGCCAAGGAACTGGGGCCGAAGGGCATCCGCGTGAATGCACTGTGCTGCGGCATGATCGCCACCCGCTTCCACGATGAATTCACCAAGCCGGAAGTGCGCACGGCGGTAGCCGGTGCGACCCCGCTGCGCCGCCAGGGCGTGCCGGAAGAAGCGGCGGATGCGGCGGTGTTCCTGGCCTCGGACGCAGCGGCCTTCATCACCGGTGCGAACCTGGATGTGAACGGCGGCACCTACTTCTCCTGACCTGAGCGGACCCTTCCCATGCAGCGCTGGATCACCCTGCTTTCGCTGGCTCTCGGCGCTGCCGTGGCCGCCCCCGACACCCAGGCCGCACCGGTCTGGGTGACCGCCTGGACCGCGTCACCGGCGCCGGACCGCAAGGACGGCACTGCCGAGGCGCCGGTGCAGTTCGCCGCGCAGACGGTACGCCAGGACATGCGCGTGGGCAGCCGTGGCGATGCGCTGCGGCTGCGCATCAGCAACGAACTGGGCACCACACCGCTGCGCGTGGAAGATGTGCGCGTGCAGTTGAAGGGTGGAAAGGCTGCGCCGCTGGCGGTGACGGTGGATGGACGCAGCGCGATCGAGGTGCCGGTGGGTGCAGCGCTGTTGAGCGATCCGCTGCCGCTGCGGCTGGGCGCGCTGCAGGAAATCAGCGTGACCGCGTGGTTCCCGCAGCCGACACGGCCGGCCGTGCGCCGCACGGTGGTGCGGGTGGTGGATGGCCCGCAGGCCAGCGTGGCCGATGCGGTGAAGGTGAGTTACCAGCAGAACGTGTTTTCTGCGGTGCTGGTGCAACGCACCGACCGACCGCAGGTGATCGTCGCCCTGGGCGATTCGATCACCGAAGGCGCCACGGCCCGGCGCGGCTCGTTCAACCAATGGCCCGAGCGGCTGGGCGAGCGCCTGCAACAGGCCTGCCCGGACCGTTTCGTGGTGCTCAACCAGGGCATCAGCGGCAACAAACTGCTGGACCACGGCCGCAGCCACAGCGCGCTGTCGCGCCTGGATCGCGACGTGATCGCGGTGGCCGATGCCGATCAGGTGATCCTGTTCGAAGGCATCAATGACATCCGCAATGGTGGGGGTGCCAAGCCGTTGCCAGGTCGCAACGCAGCGGACATGCTGCTGGGTTACCGGCAGGTGGCGGCGCGGCTGCAGGCGCATGGCATTCGCGCATGGCTGGGCACGCTGACTCCCTTTGGCGGTTCCGAGCGCTACGAGCCGGTGTCGGCAGCGACACGCACGGCCATCAACCAGTGGGCGCGTGGCAAGGACACCGGCTTCGATGGCGTGGTCGATTTCGACGCGGCGCTGCGTGACCCGGCGGCGCCGGAAGCCTTGCCGGGCGACATCACCCGCGACCACCTGCATCCCAATGATGAAGGCTACCGGCGCATGGCCGAAGCGATCGACCTGCGCATGCTGGGCTGCCAGGCCCCGCGTTGAAGCGCTGTTGTAGAGTCGAGCCATGCTCGACTGCCTCCAGGCTTCGGTAGAGTCGAGCTTGCTCGACTGTTTCCAGCAAAAGCAGTCGAGCAAGCTCGACTCTACAATTCCCAGCAGTCGAGCAAGCTCGACTCTACGGAAGAGCAGAAGCGGCCGAGCAGGGTTCGACGCCGCAGCAAGAAACAGTCGAGCATGGCTCGACTCTACCGTTCACGGGGTGGCGGCGCGCGGGCCGAACATGATCACGGCCATGCCGGCCAGGCACAGGGCGGCGCCCAGCAGATCCCAGCGGCTGGGGCGGATGCCGTCCACCAGCCACAGCCAGAACAACGCGGTGCCGATGTACACGCCACCGTAGGCGGCGTACACACGCCCGCTGGCGGTGGGGTGCAGGGTCAGCAGCCAGGCGAACAGGGCCAGGCTGGCCGCCGCCGGCAGCAGCAGCCACGCGCTGCCGCCCTTGCGCAGCCACAGCCACGGCAGATAGCAGCCGACAATTTCGGCCAGCGCGGTCAGCAGAAACAGACCCAGCGTTTTCACGCTTTTTCCGCGGCCTTGGCGTGCTGCCAGAGGGCTTCCTGCGCATCCAGGTCCAACCCCGCCAGCGCTCCCCCCTGCGCCTCGGCCTGCGCTTCCATGGCGCGGAAGCGGCGCTCGAACTTGTGGTTGGCCCCACGCAGCGCCGCGCCCAGATCAATATCGGCATGGCGGGCCAGGTTGGCGCAGACGAACAGCAGGTCGCCCAGTTCCTCCTGCAGCCGCGCCTTGTTGCCGGCAACATCACCGCGCTCGAACTCCTCGCGCAGTTCCTGCAGTTCCTCGGCGGCCTTGTCCAGCACCGGCAACGGGCCGGGCCAATCGAAGCCGACGCGCGCGGCGCGTGCCTGCAGTTTCACCGCACGCTGCCATTCGGGCAGGCCGCGCGAGATGCCGGCCAGCGCCGAGCCATCCTGGTCACCCTTGGCCGCACGTTCGGCACGCTTGATCGCATCCCAGTTGCGCATCACGCCATCGGCGTCGTCCACGTTCACATCGGCGAACACGTGCGGGTGGCGGCGCTGCATCTTGTCACTGATCGCGCGGGCGACATCGGCGAAGGCGAAGCTGCCCTGCTCTTCGGCCATGCGCGCATGGAACACCACCTGCAGCAGCAGGTCGCCCAGTTCATCGCACAGGTCGTCGAAGTCGCCGCGGTCGATGGCATCGGCCACTTCATAGGCCTCTTCGATGGTGTACGGCGCAATGGTGCTGAAATCCTGCTGCAGATCCCACGGGCAGCCGCCCTGCGGATCGCGCAGGCGCGCCATGATGCCCAGCAGGCGCTCCAGTTCGGTGCTGGCGGCACTGCCGGCGGTGGGGGTATCGCTCATGCAGCCTCCAGGTTCAGTCGGTCAACCAGTCGCGCCACGGCAGGCTGGTGTCGCCCAGGGCGATGAAATCGCCATTGAGCAGCGTGCTGCGGCGGTTGTAGCGGAAGGGCTTGCCGGTATGCGCCGACAGCACGGCACCGCCCGCGGCATGCAGTACGCACTGGCCGGCGGCGGTGTCCCATTCCGAGGTGGGACCCAGCCGCGGATAGACATCCAGACCGCCTTCGGCGATCCGGCAGAATTTCAGCGACGAGCCCTGCACCACCGTTTCGATGTCGCCCATGCGCTGCAGCAGCGCGATGGTTTCCGGCGAGCGGTGCGAGCGGCTGGCCGCCACCCGCAACGGCGTGGTGGCCGGGCTGCGGGTGCGCAGCACGGTGTCGTGCAGGCCCTGGCGGCGGTAGGCCAGTTCGCCGCGCATGGCGTGCCAGACGATGCCGGTGACCGGCGCCTGCACCACGCCGAACGCCGGTGCGCCCTGGTAGATCAGCGCGATGTTGACGCTGAACTCGCCGTTGCGCTTGACGAAATCACGGGTGCCATCCAGCGGATCGACCAGCCAGTACGCGCCCCAATGCTGGCGTTGTTCCCAGGGCACCAGCGCCGATTCTTCGGAAAGGATGGGCAGATCCGGGGTGAGCTGGCGCAGGCCCTGCTGGATGACACGGTCGGCGGCCAGGTCAGCCGCGGTGACCGGGCTGTCGTCGGCCTTCAGGGTCACGTCGAAACCGCTGCTGTAGACCTGCATGATCGCCTGCCCGGCTTCCTGGGCGACGGCGATGGCGGTCTCGCGCAGTTCGGTGGTCAGCTTGATCATTGGGCCACCTGCAGCCACTGCCGCGCAATGAACAGCGCGGCCAGCGAACGGCCTTCGGAAAAGTCTTCGCGCAGCATCAGCTGGTCCAGCTCGGCCAGCTTCCACGGCACCACTTCCAGCTCTTCGGGCTCATCGCCAGCCAGCTTTTCCGGGTACAGGTCGCGTGCCACCACCAGCCACGACTGGTGGCTCATGTAGGTCGGGGCCAGGGTCATCGCGCGCAGCACGTCCACGCGCCGCGCACCGTAACCGGCCTCTTCCTTCAGTTCGCGGTCGGCGGCCTGTTCCGGGGTTTCGCCCGCATCGATGCGGCCCTTCACCAGGCCCAGCTCGTAGCGGTGTACACCGGCGGCGTATTCACGCACCAGCAGTACGGTCTGGTCATCCAGCATCGGCACCACCACCACCGCGCCATGGCCGCGACTGACCAGGCGCTCGAAGCGCCGGTGTTCGCCGTTGGAAAACTCCAGGTCCAGGTGCTGGCGCTGGAACGGGCCGTTTTCCTCGTCGGTGATCCGATGGATGATCGGCAGGCGACGGCTGGCGCGGTCATCGGTCATTCGGACTCTCCACGGCGGGCGGCGCGCGCGCCGGGGCCGATAGAATGGGCAGGCAGCAACATGTTCATGAGCCCGAAATGCTAGCAGACCCAACCCCTTCCCCGCTGGCCCGGCAGTGGCGGCAACGCGACCTGCAGGTGCTCTGGCACCCCTGCACGCAGATGCGCGAGCACCCGGACACCCTGCCGCTGGTGCCGATCGCGCGCGGCCAGGGCGCCTGGCTGATCGATCACGATGGCAACCGCTACCTGGATGCGGTCAGCAGCTGGTGGACAAACCTGTTCGGTCACGCCGAACCGCGCATCGGCGGCGCCATTGCCGCCCAGGCCGGGCAGCTGGAACAGGTGATGCTGGCCGGGTTCAGCCATGAACCGGCGATCACCCTGGCCGAGCGCCTGCTGGCGCTGGCGCCGCGCCAGGCCGGGCGCGATCCGCTGGCCAAGGTGTTCTTCGCCGACAACGGCTCGGCCGGGGTGGAAGTGGCGCTGAAGATGGCCTTCCAGTATTTCCAGAACCGCGGGGAGCGCCGGCGCACGCGTTTCATCGCGCTGGAGAACGGCTACCACGGCGAAACCCTGGGCGCGCTGGCGCTGGGCGATATCCCGCTGTACCGCCGCGTGTATGCGCCGCTGCTGGCAGAAGGCCTGTTCGCGCCCTCGCCCGACGCCTACCTGGCCGAGCCCGGGCAGAGCGCCACTGAGCGCGCCCTGCAGGCCGCCGACGGCCTGGCCACGCTGTTCGACCAGCACCCGGGCGAAATCTGCGCGGTGATCCTGGAACCGCGCCTGCAGTGCGCCGGCGGCATGCGCATGTACGACCCGGTGTATCTGAAGCGGGTGCGCGAGCTGTGCGACGCGCACGGTGCGTTCATGATCGCCGATGAGATCGCCACCGGCTTTGGCCGCACCGGCACCCTGTTCGCCTGCGAACAGGCCGGGGTGATGCCCGACCTGATGTGCCTGTCCAAGGGCCTGACCGGCGGCTTCCTGCCGCTGGCCGCGGTGCTGGCCACCCAGGCGCTGTACGACGCATTCCTGGACGAGTCACGCGAGCGCGCGTTCCTGCACTCGCACAGCTATACCGGCAACCCGCTGGCCTGCGCGGCCGCCCTGGCCACGCTGGACATCTTCCGCGACGAGGACGTGATTGCCCGCAACCGCGGCATCGCGTCGGTGATGGGCGCCCTGGCCGCGCCGCTGGCCGACCATGCGCACGTGGCCGATGTGCGCCAGGCCGGCATGGTGGTGGCGTTTGAACTGTCGCGCAACGGCGATCGCCGCACGCCGTTCGATCCGGCATTGCGGCTGGGCCTGCACGCCTACAAGGCGGCGCTGAAGCGCGGCGTGGTGCTGCGCCCGCTGGGCGATGTGCTGTACTGGATGCCACCGTATTGTGTGGACGACGAACAACTGGAACTGCTGGCCCACACCACGCTGGCAGCCATCGACGAGGCAATTGCATGCGCGTGACCCGCTGTCCCATCGACCTGCCGCTGCACAGCGGCCAGACCCTGACGCTGCCCGAAGACACCGCCAACCACCTGGTACGGGTGATGCGCCTGCGCGAGGGCGATGCCTGCGTGCTGTTCAATGGCGATGGCCACGACTACAGCGCCGTGCTGACCGTGGCCGGCAAGCGCGAGGTGCAGGTGCGCATCGACGCCGTGCAGGCCGTCGGCACTGAATCGCCGCTGGCCATCACCCTGCTGCAGGGCGTGGCGCGCGGCGAGAAGATGGACCTGATCCTGCAGAAAGCCACCGAACTGGGCGTGGCGGCGATCGTGCCGGTGAATGCCGAGCGTACCGAAGTGAAGCTGGACGCCGCCCGCGCGGAAAAGCGCGTGGCGCACTGGAACAACGTGGTGACCTCGGCCTGTGGCCAGTCCGGGCGTGCGCGCATTCCGGCGGTGGGCACGCCGCTGTCGCTGGCACAGGCGACGGCAGCGTTGCCGGCCGACACCCTGCGCTTGACCCTGGACCCGCTGGGCAGCCATCGCCTGTCCACGCTGCAGGCCGCACCGGCGGGGGGCGTGGTGATTGCCATCGGGCCGGAAGGGGGCTGGTCGCCGCGTGACCGCGATCAGCTGGCCCAAGCCGGTTTCCAGGGCCTGCAGCTGGGGCCGCGCATCCTGCGCACCGAAACCGCCGGCCTGGCCGCGATTGCGGCGTTGCAGGCGCGGCTGGGGGATCTGGGGTAAGGGACAGACTGCGCGGCCGCTGCGCTCGCAGGGCATGGCCCGGCGCTACCGTGGCGGAACCACCACGGCGGCATGTGGTAGCGCCGGGCCATGCCCGGCGGGGCATCAGGCGGCCAGCGAATCCAGGGCGCTTTCCAGCGCGTCCAGGTTCGGCAACAGGGCGCTCTTTTCGCCCAGCAGCACCCGCATGTGCACGATGTCGGGCAGCGTTTCTTCCGAGGCGTCGGCCAGCAGACCGTCGCGCGGCACCGAGATCAGCTGCGGGAAGTTCTGGGTCAGCAGCGCGTAGTACGGGCGCTGGGCGTTGCCGCTCAGTGCCTTCAGCACCACCACCTTGTTGTGCGCACCCACCACTTCATTGCCCAGGCCGGTCAGGCGCGCGAACGACAGCAGCGGCACCTGCCAGCCGTGCCAGGCAATCTGCCCCAGCAGCCAGCGCGGTGCGTCGGCAACCGGTTCGATCGCCACGCGCGACATCATTTCGGCCACGGTGGCGTTGGGCAGCAGCACGCGCTCGCCACCGGCCTGGATCAGGACGCCGCGGATCTCATCATTGCTGGCGTAACTCATGCTGCGTCTCCGTCATCGTCGTGCCGGCCCCAGCGCGCGGCAATCGCCTGCGCCAGCTCCTGCGGTTCACCGGCGGCCATGCCGGCGGCCACCACGGCCGTGGCCGCAGCCGGGTCGTAACAGCCTTCGCCCACCTGCCCTGCCACCCAGGCGCCGGCGGCGGCCAGGTCCAGCGCCGGCCCCACATGGGCCAGGTCGGCGCCGCTGAGCAGCACCACCGCGGTGTGCGCCGGCGGCAGGGCGTCGATCGCGATGCCCTGCGCACGGGTCTGGAAGTACAGCCCGTCCGTGGCCGCCTGCACGCCCAGATCATCAGCCAGCACATGCACTTCACCGGGTACGGCGCGCTGGCCCGGTTCGGCCAGTTGCACCGGCAGCGGCGAAACGCGCGCCATCTGCTTGACCAGGTTGCCGTAGCGGCCACCGTCCAGGCGCATGTGCACCAGCACCGGCACGCTCAAGTCGGCCGGCAGTGCGCCCAGCAGGCGGCGCAGTGCGTCGGGACCGCCGATACCGGCCAGCACCAGCAGTGCGCCAGCGCGGGCGCCGACGGGCAGCGCTGCATCCAGGTCCACCAGACTCAGGTGGTCGGTTGCAAACGTGGACGGCGCTGCGGCGGCGGCCACCGGGGTAGTCGGGGCCGGCGCACTGACAGGCTCATCCACCAGCGACCAGGCGGTGTGATCGCCCAGCGCAACCGACGGCACCGGCGGTGGTTCGACCACCGGCGTAGCGATGTCTTCTACAGCCTCGGCCGGCAGCGGCGGCTCGGGCAGCACCGGCTGCAGCGCGGCCAGCGCCTGTTCCAGCGCGATGGGTTCATGCAGGTCGGCCGGGGGCGAGTACAGGCCGTCGGCCGGCACGTCATCGGCCCACGACAGCGCCTGGTCCAGGTGCGGCTGCAGCGCGGCATCCTGCGGCTGCGGCGGCGTGGACGGCAAGCCCGGTTCCAGCTGCAAACTGGGCTCGTCTTCGGCACCGGGCGGCAGTACCTGCTGGTGGCCGTGCAGCTTGGCCGCCAGGTGGCGGCCCCAGCGCTGGGCTTCCCAGCCGTCACGGCGCGCGGCCAGTTCGGCCTCGTCGAACACCAGGGTCAGCCCCGGCGCGGACAGCGCCGGCTCCAGGCGTTCCAGGGCGTCCTCGATGGCTGCCTCAAGGGCGATCACCACGAACTGCGGCTGCGCATCGGCCAGCGCCTGCGGTTCCAGGCCGCTGGGATCATCTTCCAGCACGATCTGCACATCGGCATGGGCCAGGGCTTCGCGCAGGCGCTCGCGCGCCGCGCCCGGGCGGGCCAGCAGGGCAACGGCCGGAACCGGATTCACATCACTCACGGACACGGGCGATCCCCAGCAGGTCATACACGTTGCGCATCAGATCCAGCTCCTGGTACGGCTTGCCCAGGTAGCGCTGCACGCCGATCTCGAAGGCGCGCTGGCGATGCTTGTCACCGCTGCGCGAGGTGATCATCACGATCGGCACGTCCTTGTAGCGCGGGTCGGCACGCATCGCGGTGGCCAGCTCGTAGCCATCCATGCGCGGCATTTCGATGTCCAGCAGCATCAGGTCGGGCACGCGCTCTTCCAGCTGCTCCAGTGCTTCCACGCCGTCGCGGGCCACGCTTACTTCGAAGTTGTGGCGTTCCAGGATGCGGCCGGTCACCTTGCGCATGGTCAGCGAGTCGTCGACCACCATCACCAGCGGCACCTGCCGTTCCTGGCGCGGTGCGTTGTCCTGCACCGGCACGATCGGGTTGGCCAGGTAACGGCGCACCAGCGGCGCCACGTCCAGGATGACCACCACGCGGCCATCGCCGGTGATGGTTGCACCGTAGATGCCCGGTACCGAGGCGATCTGCAGGCCCACCGGCTTGACCACGATTTCGCGGTTGCCCAGCACCTGGTCGATCGCCACGGCTGCGCGCAGGTCGCCGGCGCGCACCAGCAGCAGCGGCACCTGGTCCTGGCCATCGGCACGGGCCGGTGCCTGGCCGACCAGGCTGCCCAGGTCGTACAGCGGGAATTCTTCGCCGCTGTAGCGGTAACTGCTGTCGGCCGCTTCGAAACGCTCGCGCGACAGGCGGCCGATACCACTGACCGAAGCCACCGGCACGGCGAAGGTGGTTTCACCAATCTGCACGAACACGGCCTGGGTGACGGCCAGCGTCTGCGGCAGGCGCAGGGTGAAGCGCACGCCCTGGCCACGCACCGACTGGATGTCGACCGAGCCGCCGAGCTGGCGCACTTCGTTGCGCACCACGTCCATGCCCACGCCACGGCCGGCCAGCTGGCTGACCTGGTCGGCGGTGGAGAAGCCGGAGGCGAAGATCAGGTTGTCCAGTTCCTGCTCGTTGGGCTGCGCATCGGCGCCCAGCAGGCCACGGTCGATGGCGCGGCGGCGGATCGCTTCGCGGTCCAGGCCGGCACCGTCATCGGCCACTTCCAGCACGATTTCCGAACCTTCGCGGTGCAGGCGGATGGCAACCTCGCCTTCCTCCGGCTTGCCGGCGCTGCGGCGCTGCTCCGGCGCTTCCAGGCCGTGGGCCACCGAATTGCGCAGCATGTGTTCCAGCGGCGCGACCATGCGGTCGAGCACGTTGCGGTCCAGTTCGCCGTGGGTGCCTTCCAGGGTCAGGTGCACCTGCTTGCCGGTATCGATGCCGGCCTGGCGCACCACACGGCGCAGACGCGGCACAAGACCATCGAACGGCACCATGCGCGCGCGCATCAGGCCATCCTGCAGTTCCGAGCTGACGCGCGACTGCTGCTGCAGCAGCGAATCGTACTGGCGCGATAGATCGTCCAGCACGCCCTGCAGGCCGCCAAGGTCGGCTGCCGATTCGTTCAGCGCGCGGCTGAGCTGCTGCAGGGTGGAGAAGCGGTCCAGTTCCAGCGGATCGAACTTCTGATCGGCCTGGTCCTGTTCACGCTGGTAACGCGCGACGATCTGCGCTTCGGTCTCCAGGTCCAGTCGGCGCAGCTGGTCGCGCAGTCGCGCATTGGTGCGCTCCAGTTCGCCCATCGCACCGCGGAACGCCCCGAGCTGCTGCTCCAGGCGCGAACGGTAGATCGCCACTTCACCGGCATGGTTGACCAGGCGGTCCAGCAGATCGGCGCGTACGCGCACCTGCTCCTGCTGCGGGCGGGCCAGCGGATCTTCGTCCGGCGTCCCTTCCACCGGCAGCGGTGCCGACAGCGGTGCATCGGCCAGGGCCAGCGGCGCCACGGGTACGACGGTCGATTCCGCTTCGCTGCTGGCAGCAACAACGGCATTGCCGGCATCCACGCGGGTGCGGGCTTCGAATGCGTCCAGCAGGTCCTGCGCCGGCTCCACCGTGCGGTGTTCGCCGGTACGGGTCAGCAGCTGGTGCAGGCGGTCGAAGCCACGTTCCAGCAGGTGTACGTCGGGGCGTTCGATCTCGGTGCGGCCAGCGGCCACGGCTTCCAACAGCGATTCGATGCTGTGGCCCAGGTCGCCGATGGCGTTGATGCCGGCCATGCGTGCGCCGCCCTTGAGCGTGTGCAGATCGCGCTGCAGGCCGGCCAGGGCCTCGCGGTCCTGCGGCGCTTCGCGCAGCTCGCTGATCAGCCCGTCGCAATGGTCGAGCAGGTCGTTGCCTTCTTCCACGAAGATATCGACCAGCTCGCGGTCGTACATGCTGAAGTCGAGCTGGTCGCTGGGAGCGGCTTCTTCGTCGCTGCTGTCGGTGACAGGCACGGCAGCGGTGACATCGGCGCCGGTCTCGACAACGGCTTCAACGGACTCAGTCGCGTGCGCGCCCTGCCCCGGTGCGTCTTCCAGTTCGAACAACGGTGCCGGCGCGGGGGTAATCGCTTCGGACACGTCTGCATCCACCGTCGCCGGGGACGGCAGGTCGGCGCTCTCTCCTTCACCGACCGCCGCCTCCCCGCCGACGTCCGCAGCCTCGGCGAAGGCATCAGCCTCACCGGGCGCGAGTTCGCTGGCCTGCAGGCCGAGCACGGGCCAGTCGGCCTGCTCGTCCTGCGCCGGTTCCGGCTCGATCACATGCAGGCCGGCTTCAAGCGCCGCCTCCAGGGTGACCGGCTCGGCAAAGCCGGGCGCAGCCATATCATCGTGCAGGCTCGCCAGCGTGCTGTCGAGCGCCTGTTCATCTTCTTCGTCGTACAGCGCGATTTCGTCGTGCGCCTGCGCCGCTGCTGGCGCGTCGATTACGTCAATCGACGCCGGTTCGGCCACGTCCTCAACATCGCTGTCGTCCACCGGCAACGCGCTGGCGTCCAGGTAGGGCGACAGATCATCAGCACCGGTCAGATCGGCGTCATCGGCGTCGGTCGGGGCATCGGGAACCTCTGCAACCACCGCCGCTTCCACTTCCGCGGGCTGCGCAGCGTCGACATCGGCGTCGGCGCTGGTTTCGCGCTCGGGTTCGGCCACATCGGTGTCTTCCCCGACCTGCGGCAGCGCGGGCCAGCCGGCATCGAAGAACGGCGAAAGATCTTCGCTACCGGTCAGTTCAACGCGTTCCAGCTCGGTTTCGACCGGCTGCACCGGTTCGATGTCGGCCAGCGCATCGGCCGACGCGGCGTCGGCGTGCAGGGGGGCCGCTTCGTCTGCATCGATGGCCAGATCGTCTGCGTCGTCATCCTCCATTTCCAGCACCGGCCAGCGCGCTTCGGGTAGCGCGGCAGCCAGCGCCTGCAGGCGCTGCGCCAGGTGATCGTGCGGCACGATGCGCGGCTGCTCGGCCTGCAGCGCGGTCATGGTGCCGGCAATGGCCGACGCGGTATCCAACAGCGCGGACACTCCCTCTTCCGCCGGCACGGCCTGCGCGGCCAGGGCGCGCTTGATGTACGACTCGGCCGCACCGGTGACGGCGGTGATTTCCGGCACCTCGGTCATCGCGAACGCACCGTTCATGGTGTGCACCGCGCGCAGCAGCGCGTCGGTCACCGCGTGCGGTGCCTGCTGTGCGTCCTGCAGCCAACCCTGCAACGTGGCCAGGTGCAGCTCCACCTCGGCTTCCAGGATTTCCTGCAACACGCTGTCGATCTGCGCAGGGGTGCCAACGGCCTCGACCACCTCGGCAGCCGGTTCAGCGGCCTGCTCGGCAACGTCGCTGTCGAGCGCGTCCACCGGCACGGCGATGTCTTCGCTGGGCAGGTCCACCACCGGCGCTTCGGCGACCGGCGCTGCTGCGCCCGGCAGCGGCACATAGAAGGTTTCTTCACCAGCGCCGACGCGATCGGCGATGGCCTGCATGGCCTGCAGATCGACGGTGATGCGCTGGCCGTGGCGCAACGCGGCGTTCAACTGCGGCAGCGCGGCGTACGCGTGGTCGACCATGGCCAGCACCGCCGGCGTGGCCGGGCGGGTGCCGTCCAGTACGCGGTTGAGCAGGCTTTCGATCTTCCAGGCGAATTCGCCCAGCGTACGTGCACCGACCAGGCGGCCGCTGCCCTTGAGCGTATGGAAGATGCGGCGGATGGGCCGCAGCCGGTCCATGTTGTCCGGCTGCATGCGCCAGGGCGGCAGCAGCGTGCCCAGGTTCTGCAGTTCATCGTCGAACTCTTCCAGGAACACCTCGCGGATGTCCTGGTCGATGTTCTCGGCATCGTCTTCAAAGCCGCCTTCGATGCCGACCTCGGCAGCGCCGGTGGCAACGGCCACCGGTTCAACCGCCGGGGCCGCTTCCGGGTGCGGATTGAACTCCGCCGCCGCAGCGCTCAGTTCGGCCAGGAACTGCGCATCGGCCTCGCTGAAATCGATCGGCGCAATGGTGTCCACGTCGATGGTGGCCACCGCGACCGGCTCGGCGTCGGCGAGCACCGGTGCTTCGGCTTCGGCTTCGGCAACGGGCTCGGCTTCGATCAGGGCTTCGGCAATCGCCGGCTCGGCCTCCTCGGCCTGCACGGTGGCCTCGACCAGCGGCGAGGCGTCGACGATGTCCAGGGTTGCGTCCAGGTGGGGCGCTTCGTCCAGCGACAGCGTCTCCATCGCATCCAGCGACAGCACGTGCTCGGCATTGTCCAGTTCGCTGGCGTCGAAGTGGAACACCACGTCGTCGCCTGCCACGGCCAGGCCGTCCTGCTCTGCGGCCACCGGGTCGAACGAGGAAGCCACCGAGGACGACACCGCCGGGGCGTCGTCCCATTCGGCCACGGCCACGCTGTCCTCGGCATCACCGTGGACGTGCGCAGTGCCTTCGGCCGCCTGCAGTGACGCGGCCGTCAGCGACCAGTGCGACGCGCTGGACGCATTGCCTGCATCTGCATCGGATTCATAGCTGACCGGATCGAAGCTGGCGAAGGTCGGCGCACGCGCGTCCTCTTCGGCCACCGGCTCGGCGGGCACGCTGTCCGCGGCGTGGTCCAGGCTGCCCAGTTCCCATTGCGGCACCGCCGGCGGCGGTGCGCTGGATGCGGCGAACAGCAGCGGGGCGCTGTCTGCAGGCGCAGCAGCAGACACGGCATCGGTATCGGCCAGTTCCAGCGCGCCGAATACCAGCGACTGGGCATCGGCTTCCGCAACCGGTTCTGCCGGCGGCGGATCGAAGGTGAAATCAGGCAGCGGCACCGGCACGTCGCCCGGTGCCGGCGCGGCAGGCTGCACCGCGATCTGAACCGGCTCGACCTGCAGGGCGGCCGCGGGCACCACCAGCGCCTCGCGCAGCACCGGGTCGGGCTGGGCGTCAGCGGCCTCGGCGGCGGAAGGCGCAGCGCGCTCGGGCAGCGGCCAGTAACGCAGCGCCTCCAGGCTGCTGCGGGTGATGTCCAGGATGTCTTCGCGGCCCGGACGGCGGTCGCGCAGCGCTTCCAGGTAGTACTCCAGGCTGGCCATGGCATCGGCCAGGGTGTCCAGCTGGCGCCCGCTGGGCACACGCTGGCGGCCGATCAGTTCGGCTTCGATGTACTGCTGCACACCGCGCAGGTAGTCGGCGGCAGTGCCCAGGTCGAGCATGCGCAGCGCACCGGACACGTCGCCCAGCAGGCGCGGCACGTCCTGCAGTTCCCCGTGGTTCCAGCTGGTCTCGATGAAGGCAACGAAATGCTCGCGCGCGGCGGCGAAGTTGGCGATGGCTTCGTGCGCCAGGATTTCCACCGTGCGGCGGTTTTCCACGGCGCTGGGATCGTCTTCGCCACTGCCACCGGCGCCCAGATGGGCGACCTGGTCGTCCAGCGATGCGTCCACGTACAGCAGGGCACCGGCGATATCCAGCAGCAGGTCTTCATCGATCTGCTGGCGGCCTTCGACCACGCCCAGCAGTGCATCGCGCTGCTGCACCACCACGCCACGCGCGGCGCCCAGGCCCATCATGCCCAGGGTATCGGCGACGGCACCCAGCTTGGTCACCTGTTCCTGCAACTGCTGCGGCGCGCCACCGGTGCGCAGGTGCAGGTCCAGTGCATCCTTCACCTGCAGCAGCTCTTCCTTCACCGCGCTGCCCACCGTATCCAGCAGCTCGCGGTTGCGCCCGCTCAGGCTGCCGCGGGCGTGGTCCAGCTCGGCCTCGGTGGCGGTCACGCTGTCGGGCGCGAAGGCGAACAGCACGCTGTCATTGACGCCTTCTTCGCCACGCGCAGCGCGGATTTCGTTCAGCAGCGGCATCAGCACGATCGGAATATCGCGGTGGCCGTTCTGCAGGCGCTCCAGGTAGTCGGGCAGCAGCACGCTGCCACGCATCAGGGTGGCGCAGGCTTCGTCGCGGTCGGCAACGCGGCCTTCGCCCACGGCCACGGCCAGCTGCTCCAGTTCCTCGGCCACCATCGCCGGTGCATACAGTTCGACCATGCGCAGGGTGCCCTGCACCTGGTGCAGGTAACCGGCGCAGATGCGCATGCGGCTGCCATCGGCCGGGTCTTCCACGAAGTACTCGACCTCGTTGCGCACCAGGCGCAGGGTCTCGTCCAGCTCGGGCTTGACCCAGCCCAGCGCTGCATGGCTCATGGCGTCGCGCAGACTGCTGCTCATCGGTGCGCTCCGGTCGCCGCCGCGCGCTTACCGCGCGGACCGTGGCCTGGGGAATGGAAATGCTTCATCGACTGGTTCCTTGCTCGCCGCCCTGCCGCGGTCACGCCGGCAGCTTGAAGTCGGCCACCGAACGACGCAGATCGGCGGCCAGCTGTGCCAGGTGGCCGATCGATTCGGCGGTCTGGCCGGCGCCCTGCGAGGTCTGGCCGGTAATCTGCCGGATCACGCCCATGGTGCGGGTGATGTCCGAGGCCGCAGCGGACTGCTGCTGCGCGGCGATCGAGATGTTCTTGATCAGGGTGTTCAGGGCGTTGGACACGCGCTCGATTTCGGTCAGCGCCGTACCGGCGTCTTCAGCCAGGCGCGCACCGGACACCACTTCGGCGGTGGTCTGTTCCATCGAGGTGACCGCTTCGTTGGTATCGGCCTGAATGGCCTGCACCAGGTTTTCGATGCGTCGGGTCGCGCCCGAGGTACGTTCTGCCAGGCGCTGCACTTCGTCGGCCACGACCGCGAAACCGCGGCCGGCTTCACCGGCCGACGCGGCCTGCACGGCAGCGTTCAACGCCAGGATGTTGGTCTGTTCGGAAATGTCGTTGATCAGTTCCACGATCGAGCCGATTTCCTGCGACGACTCGCCCAGGCGCTTGATGCGCTTGGACGTTTCCTGGATCTGGTCGCGGATCTGGTCCATGCCCTGGATGGTTTCGCGCACCACGCCGGCACCTTCGGCGGCGATCACCACCGAGCGCTGTGCCACGTCGGCCGACTCGGCCGAGTTGCGCGACACCTGTTCAATGCTGGCAGCGATTTCGCCGATGCGGTCCGAGGCCGAGGTGATCTGGTTGGCCTGGTGGCCGGCCGCCTCTGCCAGCTGCATCGCCGTGGCCTGGGTTTCCTGGGTGGACACGGCCACCTTGGCCGAGGTGTCGTTGATGGTGGTCACCAGGTGACGCAGCTCATCCACGGCGTAGTTGATTGCGTCTGCAATCGCGCCGGTCATGTCTTCGGTCACCGACGCCTTCACGGTCAGGTCGCCCTCACCGAGCGAACTGATTTCGTCCAGCAGCCGCATGATCGCCTGCTGGTTGCGGCTGTTGAACTCCACCTGGGTCTGGTAGCGCAGTTCCTGTTCACGCGAACGGCTGCGCACGTTGGTGGAGACGAAGCCGATGATCGCGATCAGCGACAGCGCACCCGATACCACGCCGATCCAGAAATTCGGGAACAGGCGGGTGTCGGACACCGAGCCGAACGAGGAGAACGCTTCGAACAGCTTGCGGCTGTCGTCGAGCATGCGCACCGAGCCCTGGCCCAGGGCCGTGGCGGCCGACTGCGCGGCAAACAGCTGGCGCGAGCTGGCCAGGATCGCGTCGGCGTCCTGCTTCATCGCCTCCCACTTCTGCTGCGACTGTTCCAGCGCAGCCACCGCGCCGGCGCCGCGCACTGCGGTGATGCCCAGCTCTTCGTTGCCGTTGCGCAGGCCGTCGAGCACCTGCGAGAACACGGTGATATCGCGGGCCAGCGCATCGCCGGCACTGGCGGCACCGCTGCCGCCGGCGCGCATTTCGGTCACGCGGCGGGCCATGGTGCCGGCCACCACCACCTGCTGCAGGGCGCTGTACACCTGCGAAGCGGGTGCGCCGGAGGCGGACATCGCCCGCACCAGCTCATTCAGCTGCGCCTGCAGGCCCGGCACGGCGCCGGTGAAGTTGTTGGCGTTGCCGGCCAGGGCCAGCACCGCCGGTTCGCTGGCCACCAGCTGGCCGGCCTGCTTGCCCAGCGGCGCCCACGTCTCGGCCAGGGTGCCGATGGCCTTGGACACGCCCGGCTCGCTGCCGTAGCGGCCCTGCAGGGTGGACACGTTCTGTTCGATCGCGTTGCGGGTGGCCTTGAAGGCGGTGAACGCCTGCGCGTTGCCGCCCACGGCATCACGGCCCTGGTTGGCCAGCTGCTGTGACAGCACCTGCAGGTCGGCGGCCTTGGAGCCGGCGTCGGCCAGGCGGCTGCCCTGCCAGGTGGCCACACCCGTGTTCAGGCCGAACAGGACCATGGACAGCAACAGCAGGGCCAGCCACAGGTTGCTGCCGCCCAGCCGCAGCTTGCCGGTCTTGGTGGCGTCCGAAGCAGTACTCATCGTTCAACCTCGAGGTTCAATACAGGGGGCGTTGCCCGGCCTCAGGCCGCGGCTTGCCGGAATTCAGGGGTGCGCGACAGCAACGAGAGCGAGAACACGCCCCATTCGTGGCCATCGGCGTGGAAGGCGCGATCTACGAAGTGGCCATAGCGGCCCTCGGCCAGGCGACCGGCATCGATCTGCTGGGCCAGCTCGAAGCTGCGCTGGCCGAACAGTTCATCGATGGTCAGGGCCACGTCGCCGCCGGCCTGGCGCATGATCAGCACGCGCTGGCCTTCCTGCTGCACGGTGCGCGCACCTTCCAGGAAGTACTTCAGATCGACCACCGGGAACAGGTTGCCGCGCAGGTTGCCCACGCCCAGCAGCCACGGCTGTGCGCATGGCACCGGGGTGACCGGCGGCATCGGCACGATTTCCACCACTTCGCGGAAATCGGACACCAGCCGGCGCTGGCCGACCCGGTAGCCCACGCCGCGCCACAGGTCCTGGGCGAACTGGCGTTCGGGCAGCTGCACCGCGTGGGCCAGGCTGCGCCGCTCGTAGGCTTCAAGAATGTCGAAAGGCGAACGCATCAGGCCACCAGTTCGTTGATCCGCGCGATCAGCTCTTCTTCGCGCGGCGGCTTGACGATGTAATCGGCTGCGCCCTGACGCAGGCCCCAGGCCTTGTCGGTTTCCATCGCCTTGGTGCTGACGATGATCACCGGGATGTGTTTGGTTGCCGCATCACGGGCCATCGCCCGGGTTGCCTGGAAACCACTCATGCCCGGCAGCACCACGTCCATCAGCACCAGCTGCGGCACCTGGTCGCGGACCAGCTGCAGGCCCTCTTCGGCGTTGTCCGCTTCCAGCACCTCGTGGCCGGCACGGCGCAGCCACTGGGTGAACACCGCGCGGTCGGTCGGTGAATCCTCGATCAGAACGATACGAGCCATTGTGCCTTTCCCCCCTGGTCAGGCGTTGACGTATGTGCGGATGGCACCCAGCAGTTCTTCACGCGTGAAAGGCTTGGTCAGGTATTGCTCCGAGCCGACGATGCGCCCGCGCGCCTTGTCGAACAGGCCATCCTTGGAGGACAGCATGATGACCGGGGTGGACTTGAACAGCTGGTTGCCCTTGATCAGGGCACAGGTCTGGTAGCCATCCAGCCGCGGCATCATGATGTCGACGAAGATGATCTGCGGCTGCTGGTCGGCGATCTTGGCCAGTGCTTCGAAGCCATCGGTCGCCGTCACCACCTCGCAGCCTTCGCGCTTGAGCAGTGTTTCCGCGGTCCGGCGGATGGTCTTCGAGTCATCGATGACCATCACCCGGAGTCCTGCGAGTTCCCCGCCCGCAGTCATGTTTTCAGTCATTGCCATTCCCCAAGCGCGCGGCCCTTCTAGGTTGGGTGCCGCTGCGAAAGCGTATCTATATCGCACTTTCCGCGCCCGCTTCAAGGCCGTCCCACCGGGCTTGGCGTGGCGCCCGGCTGAACGTGACCGGTTTGGCAGACACTGCGCAGAACCGGGCCCGGCCGCCGGTTCGGGGACGCAGCGTTGCAGGCCACGGGGCAGGCACGGGGCGGGCGTTGCCGCTACCATCAGCGCCTTGCCTTGAAGGTGCGCCCATGCCGTTGAATGTCATCGTGGTGATGGATCCCATCGCCCACATCAAGATCGCCAAGGACACGACGTTCGCCATGCTGCTGGAAGCCCAGCGCCGTGGCCATGCCCTGCACTACGTGCAGCCGGGCGGGCTGGCCCTGGAAGGGGGCGTGGCGGTGGCCCGTACTGCCCCGCTGCAGGTGCGCGACGATCCGGCCGGCTGGTATGAGCTGGGCGCATTCAGCCGCACCGTGTTCGGGCCCGGCCAGGTGGTGCTGATGCGCAAGGACCCGCCGGTCGATGCCGAGTTCATCTACGACACCCAGGTGCTGGACCTGGCCGCCGCCGCCGGCGCCTGCGTGGTGAACAACCCGCAGGGCCTGCGCGACTACAACGAAAAGCTGGCCGCCCTGCTGTTCCCGCAGTGCTGCCCGCCCACCCTGGTCAGCCGCGATGCCAAGGCGCTGAAGGCGTTCGCGCTGGAGCATGGCCAGGCCGTGCTGAAGCCGCTGGACGGCATGGGCGGCCGCTCGATCTTCCGCAGCGGCCAGGGCGATCCCAACCTGAACGTGATTCTGGAAACCCTGACCGACGGCGGCCGCAAGCTGGCGCTGGCCCAGAAGTTCATTCCCGACATCACTGCCGGCGACAAGCGCATCCTGCTGGTCGACGGCGAGCCGGTGGATTACTGCCTGGCGCGCATTCCGCAGGGCGATGAGTTCCGCGGCAACCTGGCCGCCGGTGGTCGTGGCGAAGGCCGCCCGCTGAGCGAACGCGACCGCTGGATCGCTGCGCAGGTGGGCCCGGAAATGAAGCGCCGCGGCATGCGTTTCGTCGGCCTGGACGTGATTGGCGACTACCTGACCGAAGTGAACGTGACCAGCCCGACCTGCGTGCGCGAACTGGATGCGCAGTACGGGCTGAACATCGCCGGCACCCTGTTCGATGCGATCGAGGCCGGCCTGCGCTGATGGAAGCCGTGTCCGCCGTGCTGCCCCCGCCGCCGCGCGAAGCACAGCGGCTGGCCGCCACCCTGGCCCTGTCGGTGCTGCTGCATGTGCTGCTGGTGCTGGGGGTGGGCTTTGCGATGAAGGGGGATGCGCCGCTGGTGCCCACCCTGGAGGTGATCTTCAGCCAGACCCGCACGGCACTGACGCCCAAGGAGGCCGATTTCCTGGCCGCCGCCAACCAGGAGGGCGGCGGCGAGCATGACCGCGCCCGGCGCCCGCGCGACAACCAGACCGGCGTGGTGCCGCAGGCGCAGGCGGGCGTGAGCCCAGTGCCGCAGCAGCAGCAATCGGCCGCGCCGGTGCCGCCGCCGCAGGCGCGGGTGGTGAGCAGCCGCAATGGGCAGGACCAGGTGGCGCAGGCGCAGGCCCGCCCCACCCCACTGCAGCCGACCCCGGACGCGCCGATGACCGCGCGCGAGCAGCGCGATGCGGAAATGGCGCGGCTGGCTGCCGAGGTCCATCTGCGCTCGGCGCAGTATGCGAAGCGACCGAACCGCAAGTTCGTTTCGGCCAGCACCCGCGAATATGCCTACGCCAATTACCTGCGCGCCTGGGTGGACCGGGCCGAGCAGGTCGGCAACCTGAACTATCCCGACGAAGCGCGGCAGCGCCGGCTGGGTGGCCAGGTGGTGATCAGCGTGGGCGTGCGCCGCGATGGCAGCGTGGAAAGCAGCCGCATCCTGAAATCCAGCGGCACGCCGTTGCTGGATGAGGCGGCATTGCGGGTGGTGAAGCTGGCGCAGCCGTTCCCGGCGTTGCCGAAGACCGATGACGGCGTGGATATCCTGCAGGTAACCCGCACGTGGGTGTTCCTGCCCGGCGGCGAGCTGCGCGACGACCGGTAGGGGTTTGTTGCCCGGGCCTGTGGCCCGGGACCCGCTGCAGAGCCAGGCCAACGGCAACAGCCAGAGCAGCGGTAGAGGGTCTGGACTTGGCGGGGGGGGGGGGGGGGGGGGGGGGGGGGGGGGGGGGGGGGGGGGGG
>NZ_JACVUD010000051.1:0-29504 GCF_016624905.1 Stenotrophomonas sp. S49
CAGCCGCCAGCGGCTGGGCCGGGCCCCGGAGGGGGACTTGCAGCGTCCCCCTCAACCGGACCCGCCCCGCCAACCCACGGATAGCCCGCTGTTGCTTCGGCTGTTGCCTCTGCGGGTGCCGGGCGCCGCCCGGCCGACTACAATCACGACCATGCTGAAATTCTCGAACTACCCCCTGCGGGGGCGCCGGTGAGCGGCCGTGGGGGCAATGATGGTCAGGTCCGCATCATTGGTGGGCGCTGGCGCAATACCCGCCTGCCGGTGCCGACCCTGCCGGGCCTGCGGCCCAGCAGCGACCGCGTGCGCGAAACCCTGTTCAACTGGCTGATGCCCAGGCTGGTCGGTGCGCGTGTGCTGGATCTGTTCGCCGGCAGCGGCGCGCTGGGCCTGGAGGCCGTCTCGCGCGGCGCCGCCCACGCCACCCTGGTCGAGCGCGATGCCCAGCTGGGGCGCAACCTGTCCGCCGCAGTGGCCAAGCTGCAGGCCACCGACCAGATCACCGTGGTCCAGGCCGATGCCCTGCGCTGGCTGCAGGGCGCGCCGGCCCAGCAGGCCGACCTGGTGTTCATCGACCCGCCGTTCGCCGATGGGCTGTGGCACGACGTGCTGGCCCAGCTGCCGCGGCACCTGGCTGCCGATGCCTGGCTGTACCTGGAATCGCCGGCCGGGCACGCGCCGCTGCTGCCGCCGGAATGGCTGCTGCACCGCGAGGGCGCCACCCGCGAAGTCCGCTTTGCCCTGTACCGCCGCGCCGCTGCTACACTTTGACCTCATCTGAACATCTGCAACCGCCCATGACCGTGGCCAACCGCCGCATTGCCGTCTACCCCGGCACGTTCGACCCCATCACCAATGGTCACATCGATCTGGTGAGCCGGGCCGCGCCGCTGTTTGAAAAGGTCGTGGTGGGCGTGGCGCAGAGCCCGTCCAAGGGCCCGGCGCTGCCGCTGGAGCAGCGCGTGCAGCTGGCCCGCGGCGCCCTGGGCCACCATGGCAATGTCGAGGTCATCGGCTTCGATACCCTGCTGGCCCATTTCGTACGCTCGGTGCAGGGCGGGGTGCTGCTGCGCGGCCTGCGCGCGGTGTCCGATTTCGAGTACGAATTCCAGATGGCCAGCATGAACCGCCACCTGATTCCCGAGGTCGAGACCCTGTTCCTGACCCCGGCCGAACAGCACAGTTTCATTTCGTCCTCGCTTGTCCGCGAGATTGCGCGCCTGGGTGGCGACGTGTCCGGCTTCGTGCCGGCCGCCGTGCTCGAAGCGCTGCGCAAGGTCCGCGAAGCGAAGGCGGCACAGTCGTAACCGCTGCCAAGCGGCCGTTCCTGTAGTACCACGCACCCCCATTACGTACACCAACACGCACCATCTCGGGAGGAAACCCATGAACACCACCATGCGCGCGATGCTGATCGCCTCGTTTGCCCTGGCCTTCACCGCTTGCAAGAAGGAAGAGGCTGCTCCGGTCGAAGAGGCCAAGCAGGCCCTGGTCGCTCCGGCCAAGGACGACGATGCAGGCTGGAAGAAGTACCTGCAGGAAGTGGCCATCCAGAACATGGGCAACATCAGCAACAGCCCGTTCCTGTACTACCTCTCGCCGGAATCGGACCCGGACTTCCAGGCCAAGTACGAGCGCCAGACCGAAAGCGCGACCCAGGCCGTGGCCCGTGGCGTGCAGCCGGGCAACATGCTGGCCTTCGGTTCGTCGGCCTCGGGCAAGATGGCTGACATGATCCAGGCCGTGTTCAAGGACGTGTCGGCGGATTCGATGAAGGGCGTGCGCGTCGTCTTCATCGGCCAGTCGGCCGACAATGCCCGCGTGCAGGCTGCCGTGCAGCCGACCGGCGCCGAGTACATTTTCGTCGAAGCCAAGTAAGACCGAGCCGTGGCGGCCACGCTGCGGCGTGGCCCGGGCGGCATCCTGCAAGGGGTGCCGCCGATGAACTGACCGGTGCGCGCGCCCGCGCGTGCCGGTCCTTGTCCCAAGGCGCGGGCGAGGAGTATCGCCATGTCGCTGAAAATCAATGAGCTCTGCGTCAACTGCGACGTATGCGAGCCGGCCTGCCCGAACCAGGCCATTTCGATGGGTGAAACCATCTACGTGATCGATCCCGCACGCTGTACCGAATGCGTGGGTCATTTCGACGAACCCCAGTGCGTGGTCGTCTGCCCGGTCGAATGCATCGACCCGGACCCGGATATCGTGGAAACGGAAGTCCAGCTGCTGGCCAAGCTGCGCCAGTTGCAGAACGATCATCCCGAACTCTATGCGGAGCCCCCATCCGAATGAAGCTGATCGTCCGCCCCCTGTTGCTGCTCGGCCTGCTGCTGGCCCCCCAGGCCTGGGCTGAAAGCCCTGCCCAGACCCCCGCCCGCGCCGAGCGCCCCGATGGGGTGGCCGTGGCCAGTGGCCATGCGCTGGCCACCCAGGCCGGCATCGACATCCTGGCCCAGGGCGGCAACGCCTTCGACGCGGCCGTGGCGGTGTCGTCCACGCTGGCGGTGGTTGAACCGATCAGCTCCGGCCTCGGTGGTGGCGGCTTCTTCCTGCTGCACGACGCGGCCACCGGCAAGGACGTGATGCTGGATGCGCGCGAAACCGCGCCGGCCGCGGCCACGCCGCAGGCATTCCTGGACAAGCAGGGCAACCTGGACCGCGACCGCTCGGTGAACGGGCCCTGGTCGGCGGGCATTCCGGGCCTGCCGGCCGCGCTGGTGGAACTGTCGTCCAAGCACGGCAAGCTGCCGCTGGCCACCTCGCTGCAGCCGGCCATCCGCATCGCCCGCGACGGCTTCCCGGTGTACGAGCGCATGGCCAAGGGCTACGCCTCGCGCCGTGAAGTGATGGAGCGTTTCCCCGGCACGCGCGAGGTCTACCTGCGCAATGGCAAGCCGATCGCCACCGGCGATCTGTTCAAGCAGCCCGAACTGGCACAGACCCTGGAACGCCTGGCGGCCGGCGGTCGTGATGGCTTCTACAAGGGCCAGACCGGCAAGCTGCTGCTGGAAGGGGTGAAGCAGGCCGGTGGCAAGTGGACCGCCGATGAGCTGGCCGGCTACCAGGTCAAGCTGCGCGAGCCGATCGTGTTCGACTACAACGGCTGGAAGATCACCACCGCGCCGCCGCCATCGTCCGGTGGCATCGCCCTGGCCAGCATGCTGCAGATCCTGGAAGGCTGGGACATCAAGCAGATGGACGCCGCGCACCGCACCCACCTGGTGGTGGAAGCCATGCGCCGCGCTTACCGCGACCGCACGTTCTTCCTGGGCGACCCGGATTTCGTGCAGATTCCGCAGAAGGTGCTGACCAGCAAGGACTACGCCCAAGGCCTGCGCGCCACCATCCACCCGGAAAAGGCCACCCCCAGCGACCTGCTGTCGGGTAACCCGACCCCGCTGGAAGATGACGAAACCACCCATTTCTCGATCATCGACCGCGATGGCAACCGCGTGGGCGCCACCCAGACGGTGAACCTGCTGTACGGCTCGGGCCTGATTCCCAAGGGCACCGGCGTGCTGCTGAACAATGAAATGGACGACTTCGCGCTGAAGCCGGGGACCCCCAATGCCTTCGGCGTGATGGGCTACGCGGCCAATGCACCGAAGCCGGGCAAGCGCATGCTCAGCTCGATGACGCCCACCTTCATGGAAAACAGCGACAAGGTGGTCGTGCTCGGTACGCCCGGTGGCAGCCGCATCATCACCATGGTGCTGCTTGGCATCCTGGGCTACGACGCTGGCCTGGATGCACAGCAGGTCGCCGCGCTGCCGCGCTACCACCACCAGTGGCTGCCCGACCTGATCGAGGCCGAGAGCGATGCCTTCGACGCCGACACGGTGAAGCAGCTGCAGGCGATGGGCCACAAGATCGACCTGCCGGGCGACGTCGCCGCCGGTGGCCGCGGTTCCAGCCACGTATGGGGCAACCTGCAGACCGTGGAATGGGACCGCAAGGCCAACAAGCTGTTCGGCGGCAGTGATCCGCGCAACCCGGTGGGCAGTGCCCAGGTCGTACCGGTGCATTGAATTGCCGCTGGCGCCGGGCCACGCCCAGCGAATGCGCAACCCCCGAACCCCGCCGCCCGGCGGGGTTTTCCATTTTCCGGCTAGCGATTATTTAACGGCAGCCGATTGATAATCGCGGCATGAAACTCTGGTCAATTCGTGGAAACTCGCAGCGCCTGGATGGCGGGGCGATGTTCGGCAACGCGCCGCGCGCGTTGTGGGAAAAATGGGCGGCTCCGGACGAGCTCAATCGTATCGAGCTGGCGTGCCGTGCGCTGTTGGCCAGTCCGCTGGAAGGCAAGACGGTGTTGTTTGAAACCGGCATCGGCGCCTTCTTCGACCCGCGCATGCGCGAACGCTACGGCGTGCAGGAAAGCCGGCATGTGCTGATTGATTCGCTGCGCGAAGCCGGTTTCGAACACGAAGATATCGACGTGGTGGTGCTCAGCCACCTGCATTTCGATCATGCCGGCGGCCTGCTGGCGCCGTGGACCGAAGGCCGTGGCCCGGACCTGCTGTTCCCCAACGCCACCTTCGTGGTCGGTGCGCAGCACTGGCAACGGGCCTTGCAGCCGCATCCGCGCGATCGGGCCAGCTTCATCGCCGAACTACCCGCGCTGCTGCAGGCCAGCGGTCGGCTGGAAGTGGTGGAGGGCGAATATTCGCAGGTGCTGGGCCGCAGCGTGCGCTTCAGCTACAGCGACGGCCACACGCCGGGGTTGATGCTGGCCGAGATCGTCGGCCATGCGCATGCCGACCAGGCACCGCACGGCGGCGTGGTGTTCTGTGCTGATCTGATTCCCGGGCGCTCCTGGGTGCATGTGCCGATCACCATGGGTTACGACCGCAATGCCGAACTGCTGATCGACGAAAAGCGCCAGTTCCTGGAAGACAAGCTGGCGCGCAACGTCCATCTGTTCTTCACCCACGACCCGCAGGTGGCGCTGGCACAGCTGGGGCGCGATGAGAAGGGCCGTTTCGTGACCCTGCATGAGCAAGGCGAACTGAAGGCCCGCGCGCTGGGCTGAGTAGCGGGGTCGTAGAGTTGAGCTTGCTCGACTGGCGCGGGATGCATCCGCGCATCGGGGTCAGAGCCCTTTCTGCGAAAGGGATCCGACCCCGGGGGGGGCTCATGCCACGCGGGTACCGAAAATGCGGTCGCCGGCATCGCCCAGGCCGGGCAGGATGTAGCCCTTCTCATTCAGATGGGCATCGATCGCGGCAGTGTAGATCTCCACGTCCGGATGCACCGCCTTCACTGCCTCGATGCCTTCCGGTGCGGCCACCAGGAAAATGCCCTTGATGCGGCGCGCACCGGCACGCTTGAGCATGTCGATGGTGGCGATCAGGGTGCCGCCGGTGGCCAGCATCGGGTCCAGGATCAGCGCGTCGCGCTCTTCCAGGCGGCCGGTGAGGCGCTCGAAGTAGGGCACCGGCTGCAGGGTTTCTTCGTCGCGCTGCAGGCCGACCACGCTAACGCGCGCGGCCGGAATGAGCGACAGCACGCCGCTGAGCATGCCCAGGCCGGCGCGCAGGATCGGCACCACGGTGATCTTGGCACCGGCGATGCGCTGCACGGTGACCGGGCCGGCCCAGCCGGGCAGGGTGTGCGGTTCGGTGTCCAGGTCGCCGGTGGCCTCATAGGCCAGCAGGGTGCCCAGCTCATTGGCCAGTTCGCGGAAATCCTTGGTGCTGAGCGCAGCGTTGCGCATCAGGCCGATCTTGTGCTGCACCAGCGGGTGGCGCACTTCGACGATCTTCATGGTCGGAAAGGGGGTCTGGGAGAGGGCTCCATTTTGCCGGAACGCCGGTCCGAACCCAAACGCCGGCTGCCGCCGGCTGCACCGGCATGTCACGACCGTGCAACCTTGCGGACATACCGTGCAGACCCATTCTTAACAGGAACGGGGCTTCAACGTGCATATCAAGACTCCGCTGGCCATGGCCATCACCCTGACCCTGGCGATGGGGGCTGCAGCGCCGCTGCACGCTGCCGGGCAGCAGGTCGTGGCCGGCGCCGGTGCGGTAGCCGCCGATGCGGTCGACCTGGACCGCATCGAAGTGCGCGCCCAGCTGGAATCGCAGGTGCGTGCCGTCGATCTGAAGCGCAGCAGCAACGCGATCGAAGATGCGGTCTCCTCCGATGCGCTGGGCCAGTACCCGGACAAGAACGTGGCCGAATCGCTGCAGCGCCTGCCGGGCGTCAGCGTGACCCGCGACCAGGGCGAAGGCCGTTTCGTGGTCATCCGCGGCCTGGACGCCAACCTCAATAGCGTCAGCGTGGATGGCATCGCCGTGGGCACGCCGGAAGATTCAAGTCGCGCCGCACCGCTGGACGTGATTCCGTCCGACTCGACCGAGCGCCTGCGCGTGGTCAAGTCGCCTACCCCGGACATGCCCGGTGATGCCATCGGTGGCGCGGTGCTGGTCGAATCGGCCTCGGCCTTCGACCGCGATGGCCGCAGCCTGCGCGGCAAGATCGAAGCCAGTCACCAGCAGTTGTCGGGTGAAACCAGCCCCAAGGCGGCCTTCAACTACAGCGAAGTGTTCGCCGATACCTTCGGCGTGGCGCTGGGCGTGAACTACCAGAAGCGCACGTTCGAATCGGACAACAGCGAAGTGGAGTACGACGGCGAGGACGATGCCGCACCCGGTGACGTCACCGCGATCAACCTGCAGCACCGCAAGTACGAGATCGAGCGCAAGCGCATCGGCGCCAACCTCAACCTGGACTGGCGCCCCAGCGAGTACAGCAAGTACTACCTGCGCACGCTGTACAGCCAGTTCGACGATGCGGAGACCCGCCAGCGGGTGATCTTCAACTTCGACGATGCCGACATGGTCCGCACCGGCACCGACCAGTACCGCCTGGACGACATGCCCGGCGATGCGATCGACAAGCGCATGCGTTACCGCACCAAGGAAGAAAACACCTTCGCCGCCAGCCTGGGCGGCGAGAACACCTTCACCAATGCCGTGGTGGACTACAAGGTCGGCTATACCCGCACCGAAGAACGGGTGAACGATGAAATGGAAGCGCGTTTCAGCCTGGACGGCGACGACTTCAACGGCACGCTCGATCAGCGCAGCCGCCTGCCGACCTACACCTTCGACAACCCGCAGTGGCTGGACAACGGCAACTACGCGTTCGACCGCTTCGTGCTGTCGCCCAAGCAGGTGAACGACAAGGAACACAGCGCGCAGGTGAACGTGCGCTTCGACGGCGACAGCAGCAGCATCAAGTTCGGTCTGCTGGGCCGTTGGCGCGACCGCGACGTGAACGTGGACGAGCGCGAACTGCGCATTGGCCCGAAGGTGGCGCTGTCGAGCTGGACCACCGGTTCGCCTGAGCACCGCCACGGCAACCTGGGCGATGGCATGAGCTCGGACGCGATGCGCGCCTATTGGGCGGCCAACGGCGGCCAGTACAGCGCCCGCCCGCAGGATGTCGGTGGCAATGCGATGACCTCGCTGGAAGAAGACTACGTGGCCAGCGAAGACATCTTCGCCAGCTACGCCATGGGCACCTGGGACATCGGTGCGCTGCGCGTGATCGGTGGCGTGCGCGTGGAAAGCACGCGCTTCCAGGCCATCGGCAACCAGGTGGACGTGGCCGCCAACGGGCGCAGCTTCACGGTCACCCCGCGCGTGGCCAACAGCAGCTACACCAACGTGCTGCCGGGCCTGCACCTGCGCTACGACGCAGCCGACGACTGGGTGCTGCGTGCCTCGGCCAACAAGACCGTCGCGCGCCCGTCCTTCGGCGATGTCTCCCCGCGTGTGGGGTACAGCCGTGGCGATGAAGAAGTGCGCCTGGGCAACCCGGAACTGGATCCGTACGAGTCGAAGAACATCGACCTGTCGGTGGAGAAGTACCTGGGCACCACCGGCATCGTTTCGCTGGGCCTGTTCCACAAGTCCATCGACGGCTACATCGTGGAAACCGTGCGCACCAACGACCCGGCCTACGGTGGCTTCGACGTTACCCAGCCGATCAACGGCCGCAAGGCCACCGTGCGCGGCGCCGAACTGAACTGGCAGCAGCAGCTGTCGTTCCTGCCGGGCGCGCTGGATGGCCTGCTGGTCGGTGCCAGCGGTACCTGGCTGGATACCGAGTTCGACGCCGGCATTGCAGACCGTGCCGATGAGGACTTCATGCTGCCGCGCGCATCCAAGCACGTGTACAGCGCCCACATCGGCTACGAAAAGTACGGTCTGAGCACGCGCCTGGCCGCGGTGTACCGCAGCGAATACCTCGACAGCATCGGCAAGGGTCGCGCGTTCGATATCTACGTGGCGCCCAACACCCAGCTGGACTTCTCGCTGGATTACAAGTTCACCCCGCGCATCAGCATGTACTTCGAAGCACAGAACCTGCTGGACAAACCGCTGGAGCTGTACCAGGGCACGCGTTCGCGCACCCTGCAGCTGGAAGAGTATGGCCGCACCTATGCCGTTGGCCTGAAGGTGGCCCTGTGATGGCGCGCGGCATGAACCTGCTGGCGGCCGCGCTGGTCGCCTGCCTGGCCGCCGGCTGCACCCCGGCACCGTCGCCGGATGCGGGCAGCTCCGCCTCCGCACAGGCCACCGCTGGGGCCGATGCACCCCGGGCCGTGGCGACCATCGCCGAGGCCTTCCTGACCCCGATGACCCCGGCCGACAACATCGATTCGCCCGCCAGCTGGCAGGCGCCCGACGGCGCGACCTGGCTGATCGCCACCGCCAAGGCCACCGACAAGCTGGTGGTCTACGATGGCAGCAGCGGCAAGCATCTGCGCGATGTCGGCAGCAGCGGCACCGCACTGGGTCAGTTCGATCGCCCCAACGGCATTTCGGTGACCGATGACCTGCTGTGGATCGTGGAGCGTGACAACCATCGCGTGCAGGTGTTCTCGCTGCCCGACTTCACCCCGCTGGCCGTGTTCGGTGCGCAGGATCTGCGCAAGCCCTACGGCCTGTGGGTGGACAAGCGGGCTGACGGCTACAGCGTGTACGTCACCGATTCGTGGGACAACGGCGAGGACGCGCAGGGCAAGGACATCCTGCCGCCGCTGGCCGAACTGGACAAGCGCGTGCGCCAGTACCACGTCAACCGCGATGGCGCCAAGCTTGAAGCTACCCTGGCCGCCAGCATCGGCGATACCAGCGAGGCCGGTGCGCTGCGCGTGGTCGAATCGATCTGGGGCGACCCGGCCAACGATCGCCTGTTGATTGCCGAAGAAGACGAAAGCTACGCCAGCGAATTCAAGGTCTACACCCTGGCCGGCCGGTTCACCGGCACCACCTTCGGCCGCGATGTATTCAAGGCGCAGGCCGAAGGCGTGATGCTGCGCACCTGTGGCAAGGACGGTTGGTGGATCACCACCGAACAGGGCAAGCAGCGCAGCGTGTTCCATCTGTTCGACCGCCATACCTTGAAGCCGGTCGGCGCGTTCCAGGGCAATACGGTGGCCAACACCGATGGCATCTGGATGATGCAGCAGCCCACGCCGCGCTTCCCGCATGGCGCGTTGTATGCCGTGCATGACGACCAGGGCGTCGTCGCCTTCGATTGGCAGGCCATCGCCAAGCAGCTTTCGCTGCCGCTGGAGTGTGGCGCATGAGCGGTCGTTGCATGCGCGCACTGACTGTCGCCCTGTTGCTCGCCGCACCGTTGCTGGCGGGCGCGGCGGCCGAGCCCAATACCCAGGTTTCGCAGGGCAGCCGCCACTACGCGGCCACGCCACTGCCGGATCGCATCGTGGCATCGCCCTCGGCCGATCCGGCGCACGCATTCGCGGTGGCCTGGCGTACCGACGGCAGCGTGCAGTCGCCGCTGCTGGAAGTGGCCGTGGCTGGCGATTCGCCGGCCATCGAGGGCGTGCGCCAGCTGCGTGCGGGCACGCAGACGCTGCAGAGCGAGAACGGCCTGTCCCACCACCACCGCGTGCAGGTGGAAGGGCTGCAGCCGGATACGCTGTATGTTTACCGCGTGCAGGGCAATGGCGGTTGGAGTGCATGGAACCAGCTGCGCACCGCAGGTACAGCGGGACAGCCGCTGACCCTGCTGTACTTCGGTGATACCCAGAACAAGAACCTGAGCCATGTCAGCCGCGTGGTGCGTGCTGCGCAGAAGGCCGCGCCCGATGCACGGATCAGCCTGTTCGCCGGCGACCTGGTCAGCGGTGGCGACGGCGCCGACGATAGCGAGTGGGGCGAATGGTTCGCCGCCACCGGCTGGCTGGCGCAGGAAACGCTGGTGGCGCCGGCCATCGGCAACCACGAATACTTCGAGGAATTCGAAGACACGCCGCAGGAACGCCGTGTGCTGGGCCGCCACTGGCCGGTCACCTTCGCGCTGCCGGGCAACGGTGTGGCAGCGGCCGATACCAGCACCTACTGGTTCGACGTGCAGGACGTGCGCGTGGTGGTGCTCGATGGCACCTCGGCGCTGGACCTGGGCACCGCACAGGCGCAGGCGCAGTGGCTGGACACCGTACTGAGCAGCAACCCGCGCGCTTGGACGATCGTCCTGCTGCACCAGCCGTTCTATTCGCCGCGCGAAGGCCGCCAGAACGCCGCGCTGCAGGAGGTGCTGCAGCCGGTAATCCGTCGCCACAAGGTGGATCTGGTGCTGCAGGGCCACGACCACACCTATGGCCGTCGTGGCGAAGGCCAGGCGGCTACGCCGCAGTACGTGGTGACCGTGGCCGGGCCGAAGCAGTACCGGCTGTCGGACGAGGCGAAACAGACCATGGACCCGGTGGCCGAAGACACCCAGCTGTTCCAGGTGCTGCGCATCGATCCGCAGAAGCTGCGTTACGAAGCCCGCACGGTCACCGGCCGTCTGTACGACGCCTTCGAACTGCGCCGCGCTGCCGATGGCAGCACGCAGAAGGTGGAGCTGCAGCAGGGGCGCATCACCCCGCGTGCATGTCCGCGTGCGCAGACTGCCAAGGGTCGCGCTGACCGCTGCTGGGAATGAGGAACCAACGATGATCGCATCCCGACGTTTCGTGCCGGTGGCCGCGCTTGCCGCAGCCGTGCTGCTGGTGGCAGGGGCTGCCACCGCTGCCGAAGCCGTACTGCACCCGTTCCTGGCCGCGCAGCCGAAGCAGGCCCCGCAGGAAGTGAACCTGGCGGTGGAGATCCCTGCCGGCAGCTTCACCAAGTACGAGATCAAGGAAGACGGCCTGGTCCATGTGGACCGGTTCCAGTCGATGCCGGTGGCCTATCCGGCCAACTATGGTTCGATGCCGCGCACCCTGGCCGGTGACAACGACCCGCTGGACGCGCTGGTGCTGACCCGCGAGCCGCTGCATCCTGGCGTGATCGTGCGCTTCCGTCCGATCGGCTACCTGAAGATGATCGACAACGGTGAGCACGACGAAAAAGTGATCGGCGTGCCCACCGACAAGGTGGACCCCAGCTACGCCAACATCCGCGATCTGGCCGATCTTCCCGAGATCGAGCGGCAGCGCATCGAAGCCTTCTTCCGTGTCTATAAAGACCTGCCCGCCGGGCGCAATCCGGTGCAGCTCAATGGCTGGGGCAACGCGGCCGAGGCACGGGCGGTGATCAGCGAGGCGATGCAGCGTTTCGAAAAGTAGATCCACGCCATGCGTGGATTCACCCCTGCAGCGTCTCGATGAACGACTTGGCCTGCAGGCGGTCGCCCAGCAGCTGGACCAGTGCCTGCAGCGCCGCTTCATGATGCTCGGCGCGGATGCCACCGTCGTCGTCATCGCTGTACAGGTCCTCACCGGCATCTGCGTACACCGCACCGACGGCGGCCAGCGCGGCCATCAGGGTCTGCAGGTCATCCAGGAACACATCGGCGTCCCAGTGCCCGCGCCCATGCTGGGCAAACAGAATGCGGCCATCGTCCATGTCCAGGATGAAGGGGTCGGCACCAAGGTCGGCAATCACCAGCCAGTTCGAAGGCCAGTCCTCGATCGGTTCGCCGCTGATGCCATGCCAGCGATAACCGGCCTGGTGGCTCCACAGGCGCTGCAACGGTGGAATCCAGACCTCAAGCCCGGGAATGGTGATGCCGGCATGGCCGACCTTGGCACTGATCTCGCGGCCCAGGGGCCCCACCTGCGCGTAGAAGCAGGCCACGGCCGGCGGCAGCGGGAACGGTCCCTGCCAATCGTTTTCATCCTGCGCCTGCAACGGGCCGAACGCGGCGAACCGGTCACGTAGATCCTGCATGCAACGTTCCACTGGCGGGCGGGCCAGCCTAGCAGACCGCGCCGCGCGCACGGCCTTCACTGTCGCTGGCTATCATGTGCGGCACACAGAACGAAGGCGATGCACGTGTCGGTAGCGTTGGTATGGTTCCGCCGCGATCTGCGGCTGCAGGACAATCCGGCCCTGCAGGCCGCATGCGATGCCGGGCATGACGTGGTGCCGGTGTACATCCATGCGCCGCAGGAAGAGGGCGAGTGGATGCCGGGTGCCGCGTCCGACGCCTGGCGCCACCGTTCGCTGGCGGCGCTGGATGCCGATCTGCGTGCACGCGGTTCCGCACTGGTGCTGCGCGCCGGCGACAGCCTGGCCGAACTGCAGGCGCTGATCGAGCAGACCGGCGCCGAAGCGGTCTACTGGAACCGCAAGTACGAGCCGGCCACCCAGCCGCGCGATGCCACCATCAAGCGCACGCTGCGCGAGCAGGGCATCGATGCGCAGAGCTGCAATGGCAGCCTGTTGTTCGAACCGTGGGATATCGCCACCCAGCAGGGCCAGCCGTACAAGGTGTTCACCCCGTACTGGCGCAACGTGCTCAGCCACTGGCGCCTGCCCGCGTTGCAGGCCGCGCCGCAGCGACTGCCAGCGCACGCGGTACACGGCCTTGCGCTGGATGCGCTGCAGCTGGCGCCCACGCTGGACTGGGACAGCGGCTTCTGGGAGCACTGGCAGCCAGGCGAAGCCGGTGCGCTGGAAGCGTTGTCGGTGTTTGAAGACGGCGCGTTGCGCGGCTACCGCGAGCAGCGTGACCTGCCTGATCGGGTGGGCACTTCGCGCATGTCGCCGCACCTGCATTTCGGTGAGATCGCACCGTGGCGCATCGCCCACGCGCTGGAAGCCCTGCGCAGCGCGGGCACCGACGCCGATATCGATGGTTACCTGCGCCAGCTGGGCTGGCGCGACTTCGCCTACCACCTGCTGCACCACTTTCCGAAGACGCCCACCGACAATCTCAATCCGCGCTTCGACCGCTTTCCGTGGGCCAATCCCAGCGCCGCACAGCTGCACGACTGGCAGCGTGGCAACACCGGCGTGCCGATCGTCGATGCCGGTCTGCGCGAACTCTGGCACACCGGCTACATGCACAACCGCGTGCGCATGATCGTGGCCAGCTATCTGTGCAAGCACCTGCGCGCGCATTGGCTGCACGGCGCACGCTGGTTCTGGGACACTCTGGTCGATGCGGACCTGGCCAACAACACGATGGGCTGGCAGTGGGTGGCCGGCACCGGTGCCGATGCGGCGCCGTACTTCCGCGTGTTCAACCCGGTCACCCAGGCCGAGAAATTCGATCCGCAGGCGCGCTATATCAGCCGCTGGGTACCGGAACTGGCGGCGTTGCCGGTGAAGGCGCGGTTTGCCCCGTGGCAGCACCCGCAACTGCTGGCCGAGAAAGCGCCCGGCTACCCGCGCACGCCGCTGGTCGACCTGGCGGTCGGTCGCGATGCCGCGCTGGCCGCCTACCGAAGCACGGGCGGGGCGTAAAGGGGCTGGATGAAGGCCGGGTCAGAAAGCTGAATGCAGCACGTCCGGCCTTCACATTCATCATCCCGGCATCGCGCCGGCGTGTATATCCTCCTGAGCGTTCGCACGCCGCATCGGCCGGCATCCAAGGAGACCACCCATGATCCGCAACACCACCCGCAACGTCGCACTGGCCCTGATGACTGCCGCCGCGCTGAGTGCGTGCGCCACCGGCGGCTCCTACGTGCAGAGCGATCAGTACGGCAATCCGACCGAGCAGCAGAACCGCACCGGCCGTGGCGCCCTGATCGGCACCGCCGTGGGTGTGGCGGCCGGCCTGCTGACCGGCAACAGCGCCACCGAACGCCGCCAGCATGCCTTGATCGGCGCGGGCATCGGCGCGCTCAGCGGCGCAGCCATCGGCAACTACCAGGACCGCCAGGAACGCGCGCTGCGTGAGCGCACCGCCAACACCGGCATCGACGTGCAGCGCCAGGGCGACAACATCACCCTGAACCTGCCCGATGGCATCACCTTCGATTTCGGCAAGTCGGCGCTGAAGCCGCAGTTCTACAGCTCGCTCAACGGTGTTGCCAGCACGCTGAATGAGTACAACCAGACCATGATCGAAGTGGTCGGCCATACCGACAGCATCGGCAGCGATGCGGTGAACAACCGCCTGTCGAAGGAACGTGCCGATTCGGTGGCGCAGTACCTGGTGGGCCAGGGCGTGCAGCAGGTGCGTATCGAAACCCTGGGTGCCGGCAAGGCCTACCCGATTGCCGACAACAGCACCGACGCCGGCCGCGCGCAGAACCGCCGCGTGGAAATCCGCGTGATTCCGTTGAAGCAGTAACGCGCAGCCTTACTGCTGTTCCGGCGAAGCCGGAACAAAAATGCCGCCCTCACAGGCGGCATTTTTTGTAGGTGCCGAGCCATGCTCGGCACGCTCGGAAGCAGTCGAGCATGGCTCGACTCTACAAAAGGCGGTCCAGGATGACGACCACCGGTCACGCCGCGGCCGTCACCTTCTCCAGAATCCGCTTGCCGCTGCTTTCCAGCGCGGCGTCTTCCTTCTCCTGCTGCCGCTGTGCCAGCTTCGCGGCTGGGCACTGGGCCAGCATGTAGTTGGCATCGAAGTTGAGCTTTTCGACCAGGAAATCGACGAAGGCGCGCACCTTCGGCGACACCAGGCGGCCGCCGGCGAACACCGCATTGAAGTCCACTTCCGGGCCGGTCCAGCCGGCCAGCACGCGGCGCACCATGCCCGATTCAACGAAGGGCTTGGCCATCACATCGCCGGTCAGCAGCAGCCCTTCGCCGCACACCAGCGCACCATTGAGTGCCGACATGTCGTTGGCGGTCATCAGCGGGGTGACCGGGAAGTCACGCAGCTCGCCGCCGTTTTCGCCCAGCTGCCAGGTGAAGCGCGGCGAATTACCGGTGTGGTGCGGCTTGCGCATCGCCAGGATGCGGTGGAACTGCAGTTCTTCCGGGTGCAGCGGTTCGCCATAGCGTTCAATGTAGGCCGGGCTGGCGAACACCTGGGTGCGCAGGCTGCCCAGCTTGCGCGCCACCAGGTTGGAATCGGGCAGGGCACCCACGCGCAGGGCCAGGTCGGCTTCGCCTGCAATCAGGTCCAGCTTCTCGTTGCCCATATGCATGTCCAGGCGGATTTCCGGGTACTGCGCATGGAACTGGCCCAACAGCGGCGCGATCCAGGTGATGCCGATCGAGTAGGGCACGGTGAAACGCAGCCAACCGCGCGGGCCCGACTGCAACTGGCTGACCGCGCTCTCGGCTTCTTCCAGTTCGCGCGCGATGCGCTGGCAGTGCTCGTGGTAGATCGAACCGGCTTCGGTCAGGCCGAGGCGGCGCGTGGTCCGGTGCAGCAGACGCGCGCCCAGGCGCGTTTCCAGCTCCTGCACCTTGCGGCTGACCGTGGTCTTGGGCAGGCCGAGCGACTTGGCGGCGGCGATGAAGCTGCCTTGCTCGACCACTTTGACGAAGATCAGGGTTTCATTGAGATCGTGGGACATGATCGGGATCCTGGACGCCGGGGACGGGGATATCGTGACAGAACGATTGGACCGGAGACGGGATGATTATTCCCCTTAATCCGGACTAATCAAGTAAAGGTTTGAGGTCTATCGTGGCGCCATTCGTTGATTGGAGCCCGTCCGCCATGAGCCTGCGCAACATTCTTGCCCGCTTCCGGCTTGCCGGCCAGGACACCCTGGACCAGGCGATGACCGTGGAAGTTCGCCCGAGTTCCTTGGTACACAAGGATTTCCGGGAGTTTACCGCGCCCCTGCGTCAGCAGCGTGGCGGTTCCATCCGCCTGGCCCCGCGTCAGGGTGATCGCCTGCGTCGAATTGGGACTATCCCGGATTTGGGAGGAAATGTCCCGTGAATGGGATTCTGACCCCCGAGGTCCTGGTCCTCGGCGGCACCGGCGCGGTCGGCCAGGGCGTGGTCGGTGCGCTGCTGGAGGCCGGCAGCCCGGTGCTGGTGGTCGGCCGCGATCCCGGCCGACTGGCAGCACTGCACGAACAGTTCGCCGATGAGCCGGGCCTGCAGACGATGCTCGGCTCGCTCAGCGACGATGCGTCGGCGCGCACCGTGGCCGAGCGCGTGGCGCAGCGCCCGCGTCCGCTGGCCGCCGTGGTGGCGGCCATGGGCGGCCCGTACAACCGTGGCCGGGTTACGGCGCGCAGCGGCGACGCGCTGCTGGGCGCGCTGCAGGCTGACCTGATGCCGCACGTGCACGCCGCGCGCCATCTGTTGCCGCTGCTGCAGGACAACCCGCACGCGCGCCGCTATGTGCTGATCGGCAGTCCGGCCGGTGCCAAGCCATGGGCCGGCTACGGCGAAACCTCGATCACCACCGCAGCGCTGCGCATGTACGCGCAGGTGGTGCACCAGGAAGCGCAGGCGATGGGCGTGCGCGCGCAGATGCTGGAGGTCGGCAATCCGGTCTGTACCCCCAGCAATGCGGCCAACGCCTGCATCGAATGGCCCAGCTCGCTGCTGGTTGGCCGCCGCGTGGTGTCCCTGCTCGACGGCTGCCGCGACAACCGCGCCATCGTCCGCTGTGACAGCAGTGATGCCGAACTGCCGCGCGGGCTGTTGAACCTGGACCTGCCACCGCTGTGGCGCGACACCGCAGGCGTTGCTTGACCTCAACCATCGTTGAGGTCGCAGGCTACGCCGCCAGAAAACGAACACGTCACCGAACCACCACCCCTTCCGTACGGATGCATGCCATGACTTCCCCCAACACCCCTCCACACCGTATCGGTCATCGCCTGGCGATGGCCGGTGTCTCCATTCTTGCCGCGGCGGTGCTGGCCGCCTGCAGTGGCGGTCATGCCGAAGAGGCCGGTGCACCGCCGCCGCCGCAGGTCAGCGCCGCGCCGGTACTGGTCAAGCAGGTCAGCCAGTGGGACGAATTCAGCGGCCGCGTTGAAGCCGTGCAGAGCGTCGAGCTGCGTCCGCGCGTGTCCGGCTACATCGACAAGGTCAACTATGTCGAAGGCGAAGAAGTGAAGAAGGGCGCTGTCCTGTTCACCATCGACGCGCGCAGCTACCAGGCCGAGTACGATCGCGCCGCCGCCGAACTCGCCCGTGCCCGCACCCAGGCCAGCCTGGCACGCAGCGAATCCGAGCGCGCCAAGCGCTTGGCCGAACAGCAGGCCATTTCCACCGAAACCGCCGAACAGCGCCGCGCCGCTGCGGACCAGTCCGGCGCCGCCGTGCAGGCCGCGCAGGCAGCACTGGATGCGGCGCGCCTGAACCTGGAGTTCACCAAGGTGCGTGCACCCATTGATGGCCGCGCCGGCCGCGCGATGGTCACCGCCGGCAACCTGGTGACCGCCGGCGACAGCGCCAGCGTGCTGACCACGCTGGTGTCGCTGGACACGGTGTTCGTCTACTTCGATGCCGACGAGAGCACCTTCCTGCGCTACACCCAGATGGCCCGCAACGGCCAGCGCCCCAGCGAGCGTGACAGCGAACTGCCGGTGAAGGTTGGCCTGTCCGGCGAAGACGGCTACCCGCACAGCGGCAAGGTCGATTTCCTCGACAACCAGGTCACCCGCAGCACCGGCACCATCCGCGTGCGTGCGCTGCTGGACAATGCCGATCGCCAGTTCACCCCCGGCCTGTTCGCGCGCGTGCAGCTGCTGGGCAGCGGCCAGTTCGAAGCCCGCCTGATCGATGACAAGGCGGTGCTGACCGACCAGGACCGCAAGTACGTGTACGTGGTCGACAAGGAGGGCAAGGCGCAGCGTCGCGATGTCCGCCTGGGCCGCACCGCCGAAGGCCTGCGCATCGTCGAAGACGGTCTGGCTGCCGGTGACAAGGTGATCATCGACGGCGTGCAGAAGGTCTTCATGCCGGGCATGCCGGTGCAGGCCAAGGCCGTGGCGATGCAGCCGCAGCCGGCCCCCGCACCGGGCCGCGATGCGACCGCCGCACTGAAGCACTGATCCGCGTTTCCCTCTAGCTGCCGGCGCCTGCGGCAGCCTTCCCTGCCTTCGTCATTTCGACGAGGGGCAGGGCGGCTGTTGCCCGTCGGCGGCATTTCCCAGGAATTCCTCCATGGACTTTTCCCGTTTCTTCATCGACAGGCCGATCTTCGCGGCGGTGCTGTCGATCGTGATCTTCGCCGCTGGCCTGATCTCGATCCCCATCCTGCCGATCGGCGAGTACCCCGAAGTGGTGCCGCCGTCGGTGGTCGTGCGCACGGTCTACCCGGGCGCCAACCCCAAGGTCATTGCTGAAACCGTGGCCACCCCGCTGGAAGAAGCGATCAACGGCGTCGAGGGCATGATGTACCTCAAGTCGGTGGCCGGTTCGGACGGCGTGCTGCAGATGACCATCACCTTCCGCCCGGGCACCGATCCGGACGAAGCGGCGGTGAAGGTGCAGAACCGCGTGGCCCAGGCGCAGGCGCGCCTGCCCGAAGACGTGCGTCGGCAGGGCGTGACCACGCAGAAGCAGTCGCCCACCTTCCTGATGGTGGTGCACCTGACCTCGCCCAATGGCAAGTACGACACGCTGTACCTGCGCAACTACGCTCGCCTGCACGTGAAGGACGCGCTGGCACGTATCCAGGGCGTGGGTGATGCGCAGATATTCGGTGGCGGTGACTACGCCATGCGCGCCTGGCTGGACCCGGACAAGGTGGCCGCGCGCGGCCTGACCGCCAGCGACGTGGTGGCCGCCATGCGCGAACAGAACGTGCAGGTCTCGGCCGGCCAGCTCGGTGCCGAACCGCTGCCCAACAGCCAGTTCCTGACCCTGATCAATGCGCAGGGCCGACTGAAGAGCGAGCAGGAATTCGGCGACATCGTCCTCAAGAGCGGCACCGATGGCGAAATCGTGCGCCTGTCCGATGTGGCCCGCCTGGAACTGGGCGCCGGCGATTACACCCTGCGTTCGCAGCTGGATGGCAAGAACGCGGTGGGCATCGGCATCTTCCAGTCGCCCGGCGCCAACGCGCTGGAGATCCGTGATGCTGTGATCGGCACCATGGACGAGATGCAGAAGACGTTCCCGGCCGACGTGAAGTACGAAGCGGTGTATGACACCACCATCTTCGTGCGCGATTCGATCAAGGCCGTGGTGTCCACGCTGCTGGAAGCCATCGCCCTGGTGGTGCTGGTGGTGATCCTGTTCCTGCAGACCTGGCGCGCGTCGATCATTCCGCTGATCGCCGTGCCGGTGTCGGTGGTGGGCACGTTCGCTGCGCTGTACCTGCTGGGCTTCTCTATCAACACGCTCAGCCTGTTCGGCCTGGTGCTGGCGATCGGCATCGTGGTGGACGATGCGATCGTGGTCGTGGAAAACGTTGAACGCAACATCGAAGAAGGTCTGTCGCCCACTGCAGCGGCACACCAGGCCATGCGCGAAGTGTCCGGGCCGATCATCGCCATCGCCCTGGTGCTGTGCGCGGTGTTCGTGCCGATGGCTTTCCTGTCCGGTGTCACCGGCCAGTTCTACAAGCAGTTTGCCGTCACCATCGCCATCTCCACGGTCATCTCGGCCATCAACTCGCTCACCCTGTCGCCGGCGCTGGCCGCGCGCCTGCTAAAGCCGCACGGTGCGCCCAAGGATGCCCCGAGCCGCCTGATCGACCGTCTGTTCGGCTGGGTGTTCCGCCCGTTCAACCGCTTCTTCAAGTCCAGCTCGGAAAAGTACGAGCGTGGCGTTTCGAAGATCCTCGGCCGTCGTGGTGCGGTGTTCGTGGTCTACGCGATCCTGCTGGTGGGTACCGGTGTGATCTTCAAGCTGGTGCCGCCGGGCTTCATTCCCACCCAGGACAAGCTGTACCTGATTGCCGGTGTGAAGCTGCCGGAAGGCTCGTCGATCGCGCGTACCGATGAAATGCTGCGCAAGGTCGCCAAGATCGCCCAGGAAACCGATGGCGTGGCCCACACCATCTCGTTCCCGGGTCTGAACGCGCTGCAGTTCACCAACACGCCCAACACCGGCGTGGCCTTCATCCCGCTCAAGCCGTTCAACGAGCGCCACGGCCGTACCGCCGCGCAGATCAATGCCGAGATCAACCAGAAGATCGCCGGCCTGCAGGAAGGCTTCGCGTTCTCGATGATGCCGCCGCCGATCCTCGGCCTGGGCAACGGCAACGGCTACCAGATGTTCATCGAAGACCGCGGCAACCTGGGCTATGGCGCCCTGCAGAATGCGGTGCAATCGATGCAGGGTGCAGTGGCACAGACCCCGGGCATGGCGTTCCCGATCACCAGCTACCAGGCCAACGTGCCGCAGCTGGATGCGGAAGTTGACCGGGTGAAGGCCAAGGCGCAGGGCGTGCAGCTCACCGAGCTGTTCGACACCCTGCAGACC
Source organism: Stenotrophomonas sp. S49 (assembly GCF_016624905.1). Classification (NCBI taxonomy): domain Bacteria; kingdom Pseudomonadati; phylum Pseudomonadota; class Gammaproteobacteria; order Lysobacterales; family Lysobacteraceae; genus Stenotrophomonas; species Stenotrophomonas sp. S49. Next base: position 20,568 of record NZ_JACVUD010000051.1, read on the forward strand.
TACCTGGGCTCGGCCTACGTGAACGACTTCAACCAGTTCGGCCGTACCTGGCAGGTGATCGCCCAGGCCGATGGTCCGTTCCGTGAAAGCGTGGAAGACATCGGCAAGCTGCGTACCCGCAACGACCGTGGCGAGATGGTGCCGATCGGTTCGATGGTCACCGTGAAGCAGACCTACGGCCCGGACCCGGTGCTGCGCTTCAACGGCTACCCGGCCGCCGACCTGGCCGGTGAAGCCGACCCGCGCGTTCTGTCCTCGGCCGAAGCCATGAACAAGCTGACCGAGATCGCCGGCAAGGTGCTGCCGGTGGGCATGACCACCGAATGGACCGACCTGAGCTACCAGCAGGCAACCCAGGGCAAGGCCGCCTTCATCGTCTTCCCGGTGGCGATCATGCTGGCCTTCCTGGTGCTGGCTGCGCTGTACGAAAGCTGGTCGCTGCCGCTGGCGGTGATCCTGATCGTACCGATGACCCTGCTGTCGGCCCTGTTCGGCGTGTGGCTGACCGGCGGTGACAACAACGTGTTCGTGCAGGTGGGCCTGGTGGTGCTGATGGGCCTTGCGTGCAAGAACGCGATCCTGATCGTCGAGTTCGCCCGTGAGCTGGAAATGGGCGGCAAGGGCATTGTCGAGGCCGCCCTGGAAGCCTGCCGCCTGCGCCTGCGCCCGATCGTGATGACCTCCATCGCCTTCATCGCCGGCACCGTGCCGCTGGTGCTGTCGCATGGCGCAGGTGCCGAGGTACGCTCGGTTACCGGCATCACCGTGTTCGCCGGCATGCTGGGCGTGACCCTGTTCGGCCTGTTCCTGACCCCCGTGTTCTACGTCGCCCTGCGCAAGTTCGTCACCCGCAACGGCGGTGGCCAGCTGGTGCAGCACGGCGAACCGACCATCCATCACTGACCTGGAAAACAGCGGTTGCGCCGGCCCGGTGCCGGCGCCCGCTTTCCCCTATCGAGGCATGACCCCATGAACACCCATCAGAACAAGATTGCCCTGGTTACCGGCGCCACCCGCGGCATCGGCCTGGAAACCGTGCGCCAGCTGGCGCAGGCCGGCGTGCATACGCTGCTGGCCGGTCGCAAGCGCGAAACGGCGGTGGAACAGGCGTTGCAGCTGCAGGCCGAAGGCCTGCCGGTGGAAGCCATCCAGCTGGACGTGACCGATGCGGCCAGCATTGCCGAAGCCGCCGAACAGGTGCGCCAGCGCCACGGTCGCCTTGACATCCTGGTGAACAACGCCGGCATCATGATCGAAAACCCGGCGCAGGCACCGTCCGAGCAGTCGCTCGATACCTGGCGCCGCACCTTCGACACCAACGTGTATGCGCTGGTGGCCGTTACCCAGGCCTTCCTGCCGCTGGTCAAGCAGGCCAAGTCGGGCCGCATCGTCAACGTGTCCAGCATGCTCGGCTCGCAGACCCTGCATGCCGACCCGAACTCGGGCATCTACGATTTCAAGATTCCCGCCTACAACGCCTCCAAGGCGGCGGTGAACAGCTGGACCCTGGCCCTGGCCTACGAGCTGCGCAACACGCCGATCAAGGTCAACACCGTGCACCCCGGTTACGTGAAGACGGACATGAACGGTGGCAACGGCGAAATCGAAATCAGCGAAGGCGCCCGTTCCAGCGTGGAAATGGCGCTGATCGGCGAGGCCGGCGCCAGCGGCAGCTTCACCTACCTGGGCGAGGTGCTGCCGTGGTGATCCGTACCTTGGCCGCCGCCGTGTCCAGCCTGGTGCTGGCCGGCTGCGTGACCGTCGGCCCGAACTACAAGGCACCGGTGCAGGAACCGGTGGCCCTGCAGAGCGCGCAGCAGACGGTGTTCAGCACGGCCGCGCCAGTGGCCAGCTGGTGGGCGCAGTTCGACGATCCGGTGCTGGAAGAGCTGGTGCACGGCGCCCTGTCGGACAACCTGGACCTGCGCGTGGCCGTGGCCCGCGTCAGCCAGGCCCGCGCAGTGTTCGTGGAAAGCCGCTTCGACCAGGCCCCGCATGTCACCGCCGGTGGCAGCTACGACCGCCGCAAGCAGCCCGATGCACAGCAGGGCGGCGAGCGGGTGTTCAGCGAAAGCTACCAGCTCGGCTTCGATGCCGGCTGGGAACTGGATCTGTTCGGCCGCAAGCGCCGCGCCGCCGAAGCCGCGCGTGCCGATCTGGGCGCCGAGCAGGCCAACCTGGCCGACGCACAGGTGCTGGTGGCAGCCGAAGTGGCGCGCAACTACTTCGAACTGCGTGGCACCCAGAAGCGCATCGCGGTGGCCCAGCACACGCTGGAAAACCTGCGCGATACGCAGAAGCTGACCGAAGCGCGCTGGGAACTGGGCGCTGGCAGCGAACTGGACGTGCAGAGCAGCCGCGCGCGCCTGAAGGCGATCGAGGCTGACATTCCGCTGCTGGAAGTAGCCGAAGCACAGTCGCGCAACCGTCTGGCCGTGCTGTTGGGCCAGCGCCCGGAAGTGCTGAGCGCGATGCTGGCCCCGCATGACGTGCCCGCATTCGCCAAGGCGCTGCCGCTGGGCGATACCCGCGAACTGCTGCGCCAGCGTGCCGACGTGCGCGTGGCCGAACGCCGCCTGGCCGCTGCTACCGCGCGGGTTGGCGTGGCCACCGCCGATCTGTTCCCGCGCCTGTCGCTGTCCGGCTTCGTCGGTTTCCTCGGCGGCGATGCCAGCGGCCTGGTCAACGGCAACAACAAGGCGTGGTCGCTCACCCCGTCGATCAGCTGGGCTGCATTCGACTTCGGCACGGTGAAGGCGCGCCTGCGTGCCAGCAAGGCCGAAGCCGAAGGCGTGGCAGCGCAGTACGAACAGGCCGTGCTGCTGGCCCTGGAAGACACCGAAAACGCGCTGACCCGCTATTCCAAGCAGCAGGCGCGTCTGGCGATCGTGGTCGAGCAGGCGCAGGCGGCACGACGTGCCGAATCGCTGGCGCAGATCCGCTTCCGCGAAGGTTCGGAAGACTTCCTGACCCTGCTGGATGCGCAGCGCACCCAGTTGGCCGCCGACGATGCGCTGGCCGCAGCCGAGGCGGAAGTGAATGTCAGCGTGGTCGGTGTCTACAAGGCACTGGGCGGCTGGGGCCAGGCGCCGCAGCCGGCGGTGGCCAGCCGCTGACAGCAGGCGAGGGCATCACGTCGTATCCAGCGTGGCTGGCGGCGTGATGCCCGCGCACTGCACGGTCTGGCGGCAACGCCTGTCGGCGCCATGTCGTTTCTGACTCTGCCGGAATCTGCCTGCGCGGTGTACCTAGTGGGACACCCCCCAGCAAGGACCGGCGATGCGTGACGAGAAGCGATCCACCCAGCGGATGCTGTTTGGCGATCCCGGCCTGCCTGGGGCAGGGCTGTCGGTGGCGGTGGTGGTGCTGATGGTGCTGGCCGCGCTGACCGGCGCCGTGGGTTTCATGCGCCTGCCCGATTCCATGCTCGGCGTCGGCCTGATCTGCGTGGCCCTGTTCCTGGCGGTGGCCGCACGCATCTTCCAGGCGCGCGACCAGCACCAGGCGCTGTTCCGCCTGTTGGACAAGCGCCCCCCGCCCTGAGCAGGGGGCGTGTCGGTCAGGGTGTCGGCCAGTCCAGTTCCACCACCAGCGGGAAGTGGTCCGAGGGCAGCACCCCGCCGATGCGGCGGTCGTCGGTGGTGAAGCTGCGCGCGTGGAAGCCGCGCACCAGCACCCAGTCCAGCTGCGTGGTGGCCTTACCGGTGAAATCATGGAAGGTCTTGCGCGGCCCCTTCGGAGCGGCCACCTGGGTGCGGGTGTCCTGCAGCACGCGGGTGAAGGCCTGGTAGGTGCCGCTGCCCGGTTCGCTGTTGAAGTCACCGGTCAGTACCACCGGCAGATCCGCCGGCAGGTCGGCCACACGCTGGGCGATCAGTTCGGCCCCCTTCTGCCGGCGCGGCTCATCCTCGTCGCGGTAGGGCAGGTGGGTGTCCATGAAGTAGAAGCGGCGGCCGTCGTCCAGGCGGCGGAACAGCGCCCAGGTGACCATGCGCGGGTACAGGTTGCCCCAGGTGATGCTGCCCGCCACGTCCGGGGTGTCCGACAGCCAGAAGTCGCCGGACTGCTCGATCGCCAGCACCTTGCTATCGTAGAACACGCCCATGTGCTCGTCGCCGTCGCCGCCGCGGCGGCCTTTGCCGAACCAGCGGTAGCCAGGCAGGTGCTCGGCCAGATAGCTGGCCTGTTCGGGCACCAGTTCCTGGGTGCCGATCACCGCCGGGTGTGCCTCCAAGATGACCTTGACCATCGCATCGCGGCGGTCCGGCCAGCGCTTGCCCGGCTCGGTATCGGCCGGCGTGCGCACATTGAACGACATGACTTTCAGGGGTGCCGGGCTGGCAGCCCAGGCGGCGGCTGGCAGGGCCAGGGCCAACACCGCGCAGAGTGCGGTGCGGCGGACGTGATGCAACATCGTGGAATCCCTCCATTCCATGAAAACGATTCCAGAGGATCGCACGGATGGCACCCGGCGGATATGCCGGGTGTGGCCGCTGGCCATTGGCAGGGGCTTCAGTCGCGTGGGGCGTCGTGCGCCTGCATGTCCTCGTGCAGGATACGCCGCAGCTCGACGATGGCCGGTGTCGCTTCCTGCACGCTGTGGCCGGACACGATCACCTTTTCAGACTGCGCATGCGGCAGGTGCGAGCTCCAATAGGGCACCAGTCCATCGCTGCTGTCCTGCAGCGGGCCCTGCGCGTTGGAGCGGGCAATGATGGAGTGGTAGCGCACCTTCGGCGCCATCGGCAGGTCGGCCACCGCCTTGATGAAGGCATCGTCCTTGTCCAGGTTCTGGATGCTGTTCATGCGATAACCGTGCTTGTCATCGTTGCGTTCGATCTGGCCGTCGTTGGCCAGGCTGGCCACGTCTTCCAGCACGGTCAACGGCAGGCGCACGAACTTGCCGATCCATCGGCCCAGGCGCGTGCCGGCCACATCGGTGCCACGGTGCGGGGTGGCGATGAACACTACCCGCGAAATCTCCGGTTCCGGCTGGAAATTCAGCAGCGGTGCGCCGCGCGTGCGCAGCAGTTCGCGCTGCACCGGCGACATCTGCGCAGTGTCCAGCAGGGTCTGCACCAGATGGTCGCCAGATGAGGAAACCAACAGCCGCGAGATCACCCCGCCCATGCTGTGCGCGACCACCACCATGTCGTGCGAAGCCACATCCTTCCCACCCGGATCGAAGTGCGCCAGCACATCGTCCAGCGTGTGGCGAATCGCATCATGGCTGAGCGCGATCGGCATGTTGGTGGGGTAGTAAAACTGCCAGATCTGGAAGTCGCGACGGATCTCTTCGTCGCGCATCAGTTCATTGGCCACGTTCACCCACGCTTCCGGGCTGCTGGCCAGGCCGTGGATCATCAGCAGCACGCGCCGGTCCGGGTCGAACGGCTGCATCATGAACAGATGCGGGCGCTCGATACCGCCTTTGCCACCGAACAGCGAGCGCAGCGATTGCCGGCTGAAATTGGAGCGTGCCAGCCACAGCGCGTAACCGGCGGTGAAGTTGGCCGCCAGCGGCACCTGCTCGCCGTGCAGCTGCACCTCGGACACCTGGTACGGATCATGGATTTCCAGCGTGGGCGCGTTGTCGTGCAGCACTTCCCACAGGTTGGCGCCGGCAAAGCGCAGCAGCACCGTCATCGACGGCGAGGGCATCTCGCTCCAGTCGCGCACGGAGGCGGCGGCAGCAGCCTGCGGGCTGCCCGGCGCTGCAGCCGGCGCCGCAGCAGCAGGCTGCTCGCTGGGGTCGGCCATCACCGCCACCAGCTCGGCACCGAAGCCATCGCGGCGGTGCACGCTGCGCAGGGTGCCGGTGAAGGACATCGACGCGGCTGGCACCAGCTCGACCAGTTGCCGGCCATCCTGGGTGGCACCGTCGGCATCGGGGGCCAGCACGAAGGTCCACGGCCCCACCTGCAGGCGTGAACGGTCGCTGCCGGCGTCGCCGCGCGAATACACCTCGAACAGCATCACAGAGGCTTCCTGCACGGCCAGATTGTAGTAATCGCGCACCTGGGTCTGGCGGTCTTCGAAGCCGCGCTGGTTGGCGGTGCGCTCGGTGAAGAACAGATACGCGTAGGCCTGGCGGGCCACCTGCATCCATGCATCCAGACGTGGCTGGAAGCCGGCATCGAGCGGGGCCAGCGGCTGCGTCGGCGCCGCCGCACGTGCCGCGGCCGGGGATTCGCGCTTTGGCGCGGGCAGACTCATCGCATACTGCAGCCACAGTTCGGCCAGGCTGGAACGCTTGTCCTCCTCGCGCACGACGATGCTCGCTTCCATCGCCTCGATGCAGGCCGGGCCTGGTTTGGCACACGCGGTTTCATCCAGCCCGGCCACACGCAGCGTTTCCCAGGTGGCCGCACTCAGCTTGCCGCTGGTCAGGATGTCACCGCGCTTCAGCGCGATGTACTGGCCCGGGGTGACCGTGCCCACCTGCACCGACGGGCCGAACTGGCGAAGCGTGGCGCAGCCACTCAGCAGCAGCAGGGCGGTGGCGGCCAGCGCCATGTGGCGAACGACGGTGAAACCGGGTAATGCCATGCGGTCCTCCTGCGCAGTGGCGCCACTCTAGCCGGAGCGGCGTCAACGCGGAAGAAAGTGGCGGCGTGTGTGACACTGCGGGCCTTGCGCTGACGCCCGGGGATGCCGATGCACCTGCTGGAAACCCGCATTCCGCCCCCGCTGGTCATGCTGCTGTGCGGCCTGGCGGGCTGGGCGCTGGACGGCCTGCTGGCCCGGTGGCAGCTGCCGGTGCCGGCCTGGGCAGCGGTTTCCATCGGGGTGCTGGGCCTGCTGCTGAACCTGCTGCCGAAGTGGACCTTCGGCCGCGTGCGCACCACGGTGAACCCACTGCGGCCGACTTCGACCACGGTGCTGGTGACCAGCGGGATCTATCGCTACAGCCGCAACCCCATGTACCTGGGCCAGGCGCTGGTGCTGCTGGGCGCGATGCTGCTGCTGCGCAACGCGCTGGCGCTGCTGGTGGTGCCGCTGTTCGTGGCGTGGATCACCCGCCTGCAGATCGTGCCGGAAGAGCGCGCGCTGGCCGCGCGCTTTGGTGCCCGCTACGAGGTATTCCGCAGCCAGGTGCGGCGCTGGCTGTAGGCGCCGTGCCGCGCAGGGTTACGGCGAGATCTGGCAGCTGACCGCGGCCGAATAGCCCTCGTAATCGTCGGCCGCGCCCACGTGCTGGGTGTGGCGTGCATCGACCTTGCGGATGTAGGACGGCGCTTCGCTGTCGGCATCGTCGTTCACCGTGGTGACCGACAGGCTGCGGCCGACCTGCGCGGCGGTGATGCCCTGCAGGTACACATGGATGCTCTTCTGCCCGCCGGCAATCACGCTGACATCGGCACTGGTCACGATGCCGCCCAGCAATGCCACTTTGCCGCCCTTGGGCTGGAACACGCCACCCGGCACCGGGGTTAGCCCGGCTGCGCGCAGCGCCTGTTCGGCCTGGGCCTGGGTGAAATCCGAACCGGGCCGACAGGCCAGCAGGGTTTCCAGGGCGGCGGTGGGCTTGGCGGCGGGCGCGGCGGTGGCGGCGGTGGTGGCACCAGTGGCCAGGGCGAGCAGCAGGGTGGGCAGGCGGAGGTTCATGGCAGATCCTTCTGGGGTGGCGGGCAGGGCGTGTGGCCGTTGGTTCTGCAGTGTGCGGCAGGTGCGGGTGGGCTGTCACCGCGGGGAGGGAGGCGGCAACAAAAAAGCCGGAACCCCTTGGTAGGAGATCCGGCTTCTTGCGGCCTCGACAGGCCATACAGATGGTGGAGGTGGGCGGAATTGAACCGCCGTCCGAAGGCACTCCATCCCCAGCACTACATGCTTAGCTCACCGTTGGATCTCGCCCCCGAGCAGCACGGTGTGCAAAGCGCACCCGGGGACCAGCCTGTTGTGTTCTAGTGCCGGACTGACAGGCAGCCGCCCAGCGCGATTCCATGATAGTGACTCTACACCGCGAGCATGGACACAAGCGGTTTCGAGGCTTAGGCCTTAAGCGGCCAGAGCGTAGTTGTCGTCGTTGGCAACTAGAGTTTTGCAGCTGGATTTACGAGGAAAGCTACCCCCTCGGCATGCGCCAGGCGACTTCACAACCCCCGTCGAAACCAATGCACCCCCGGTTTCTACAGTGCTGCAAGGTACAAGGCCGGTTCCGTGTTGCCACGGCACAGGCCTGCCCAACGGCTGTAATGCTACGGCAAAAATGCTGAACCGTCACCTTCGCCGGTTTTTCAATCCGCAACAGGTTGTAGAGCCTTTGTCATAGCGGATTGCTAACTTCCCTGGCACGAAATTGCGACACACTGGCAGCGACCATCCGAGCCAGGATCGACACGGAGACAGTGGGTGACCGAAGCCAAGCAACAGCGCAGCCTGCGACAACTGGTCGGGCCGGTGGGCGCCGACTACCAGCGCCGGGCGGTGCCGCCGGCGTGGGTGTGGGCGGTCATGGCGATGCTGCTGGCGGCCACCTGGCTGAGTGAGTTGCCGGCCACGGCCGCGGCGGCGCTGGTGGCCAGTGCGGTGGTGGTGCATTGGCCGCAGCGCGGGCGCATGCACTGGCTGGGCTGGCGGTTGCCGGCGCTGGCCGTGCTGGCGGCGCTGCTGTGGGGGCCGGACGTGCTGGCGCAATGGTTCGAGCACGGGCTGGCGCTGACCCTGATGTCGCTGGCCAGCCTGAGCATGGGTGTGCATGTGTGGCAGTCGCGGCAGACCGCGCGGCAGCTGCAGGGTGCGGCCGATGCGCTGGATGACGCGCAGCTGCTGTCGCTGCTGCCGGCCGATGCGGCGCGCCTGGCCCAGCAGTGGCGCGCCGGCGATGACCGCCATGCGCCGGAACTGGCGGTGGTGATGCACCTGGCGGTGATGCATGCGGCGCTGGCGCCGCGCCTGGGCGGGCGGGGCATGCTGGCCGGGTGATCGGGGCGGGGG